>CABUAL010000118.1 GCA_902489515.1 uncultured Collinsella sp.
CGTTCCTCGCCGACCGCATCTGCGGCATCTGCGGCTGCCCATGGGGACGAGCGTCGTCTCCTTGCCCTTGGTATCGGCCAAGAACTCGTAGTTTTCCATGTCGCTCGCGGGAGCGGGACGGAAACGATAGTCCATGGAGTCCTTGCGCAGCGGATACAGGCCGCTGGGCCAATCGTCCGGCAGCACCAGGCGACGACGATCGGGCAGACCCTCGGGGATCAGGCCGAACATGTCGCGAAGCTCGCGCTCGCCCCACACGCAGGCGGGGACGAACGGCGTCACGGACGGGAACGTCATCTTGGCGGGATCGACCTCGGTGCGCACGGTCACCCAGCCGGGGTCCTCCCCCTCCATGGAGATGACGTAGTACACGGCGTAACGGCCGCACAGGCTGCGCTCGTCGTTGCCGATGATCACGGGAATCCAGCCGTAGCGCTCGTAATACAGGTAGTGGACGGCCTCGGGCAGCTTGTCCTGCTTGACGGTAATCGTCAGCTGGTCCTCGCACTGCCACTCGACCTTTTCGATGCAGCCCGGAACGGCGCGGCGCAGGGCCTCGACATGGCTCTCGCAGCGACGGGCATACACCTTGTTCTCAGTTTCAATCATTCGTTACTCCACCTCGCTCTGAGCGGTCTCGGTACCGAACACAGCGCGGTACATCGGCGTCGCGTGAAGTTCCTCGGTGCTCTGCTCGAGCACGATGCCGGTCGCGGTCTCCACACCGTGCACGAGAGGCAGCGGGGTGGCGATGCCAAACCACAAGATCATGACAGCCAGGATGATTTCGGGGATAAGCATGAGCGCCGGGGCCTCATGCTTGCCCATGCCCTGGGGCGCATGGCCGAATACCGACTTGAGTGCGATACGGGTGAGCGCGGAGATGGCCACGGTAAGACCGAGGGCGACCACGACGACCAGCCACATGGGACCGGCGGTAACACCGGCGACAAAAGTCAGGAACTCGGAGATAAACATGCCAAAGGGCGGGAAGGCACCAAGACCGAGCAGCGCCAGGACGGCGAGCGCGGCGGTTGCGGGGGCAACCTCGACGACGCCCTGGATCTTGGCCAGGCTACGCGTGCCAAAAGCGTGCTGGATGTTGCCGGACACGCAGAAGGCAAGCGTCTTGGTAAAGCCGTGGAACACGCAGTGCAGCAGGGCCGCGGCGATACCCAGCGGGCCACCGATACCCAGGCACAGGGCGATAACGCCCACGTTCTCCACAGACGAGTACGCAAAGCGGCGCTTGAGGTCGTCCTGGCGAAACATCGAAAGCGCCGCCACCAAAATGGACAGCGTGCCGACGATCAGCAGCAGAAGTTGCGGATACTCGGCACCCACGGCCTGGATGGTAAAGCCGTAGAAGCGCATGATCACAAGCATGGCACACTTAAGCAGGACACCCGAGAGCAGGGCCGAGACAGGGCTCGGAGCCTGAGAGTGGGCATCGGGCAGCCAAGTGTGCATGGGGAACAGGCCAGCCTTGGTGCCAAAGCCGATCACGATAAACGCAAAGGCGAGGCGCATGAGCGTCGGGTCGAACTGGTCGGCATACGGCAGCACGCACGACAGGAATGCGGCCTCGTGGGCGTTGGGAATCACGTCGGCGGTGTTGGCGTAGATCAGCAGCGTACCGAACAGGCCAAAGGCCACGCCGGCGGTACAGACCATCGCATACTTCCAAGAAGCCTCGAGGGCCGTCTTGTTCTTGTAGATACCCACGAGGAACACGGTGGAAAGCGTGGTTGCCTCCACGGCGGCCCACGTGAGGATCATGTTGTTGGACAGGCACGCGAGCAGCATGGTGAACACAAACAGGCTAAACAGCGCAAAATACTGCTTGGCGCGCTCGGCGGGCATGGAGCCCTCCTCGATATCGGCCTTTACATAGGGCAGCGAGAACAGCCCCGTAAGAAAACCGATAAAGCCGATGAGCAGCACAAAGATGGCGCCCAGCGAATCGAGGTGGAACCACAGGCCAAGAGCGCTTGCGGTTTCGCCGCTCGTAAGGACGTCACCGGCCGTCATAATCGACAGCACCAGGACGGCTGCGACGGAGACCAGGTTGAGACCGGCAAACACGTTATAGGACGTGTTCTTAGGCAAAAACGCCATGACCAGCGAGAACACCAAAGGAGTCGCGAGCAGGGCGAAAATCAACGTTTCCATGGACTACCCCCTCAGCTCGGACAGGTCGCGCGCATCGAGCGAGTGGGAGTCGTCCCAAATGCGACGCACGACGATGGACATGATGATGACGGCAAAGATGGCGTCGGTGGCGATACCGATCTCGATGATCTCGGGAGCGGTGGGGGCCAAAAGCGCGAGCGTCACGTGGCTGCCGTTTTCCATAAGGCAGTATCCAAAGATCTGCTTCATGATGTTGCGCTGCGAGATGATGCAGGTGAGGCCCACAAAGAAGTGAGCGAAGCTAATGGCGAGCGCAGGAGTTGCGACCTCGGCCGTGGGCAGGCTGATCTGCGTCACGACGGCAAAGCAGATCGCGACCTCGACGGCGATGATGCAGATGGCCCACGCGGGCTTAAGGCCGGCCTTGAGCGATGCGTCGCTCGGCTCGCCCATCTTCTTATATGCGCGGTTAAGGATATAAGGGACCAGGACGACCTTAGTGATAAAGGCAGATCCAGCCCACATAAGCAGCTCCTGCGCACCGGTGGTGACACCGAGCGTGGCGAGCAGTCCCACGAGCACCAGCGACTGCACCGCATACCAGCTGATGGCGTGCTTGATGTTCTTGGAGACGACCACCATGGTGGACGTGACGATCAGAAGGCCGCCAAGGATGTTGACGATCGAATAACCCATGTCGTTCTACCTCCTAACCGATCCAGCTGGCCGAAAGCGGGCCGCTGACGATGACCATGATGATGAGCACGATGAACACAAACGCCATCGCGCGGGGAAGCGGGGCTCCCGCAGCGACCTCTTCGCTCGGCTCGCCGGGCAGGCAATAGCCCATCCACTTGAGGAACCAGGCGAAGGTGGCGACGGTCTCGGCGACCATGATGCACACGAGCACCAGGATCGCGACGTTGCCGGCACCCACGGAGAAGCCACCGGCGATGATCTGGAACTTCGAGAAGAACGTGTTCATGGGCGGCACGCCAGCAATGGCGAGTGCCGCGACACCAAAGCCCACGCCCGAGATCGGGTACTTCTTTACGATGCCGCGAAGCTTGGGCAGCATACGCGTGCCGAGCGTAAAGGAGAACGAACCGGCGATCAGGAAGAACAGCGTCTTGGCGAAAGCGTGGTTAAAGATGTGGCACACGGCGCCATCAAAGGCCAGCTGGCTGCCAAAGACCGAAAGGCCCAGACCAAAGAACACATAGGAGAGCTGAGCGATCGTGGAGAAGGCCAGCAGACGCTTCATGTCCTTTTGCGGCAGGTACATAAGGAAACCAAAGAGCATGGTGACCATGGCGTCGATAATGGCAACCCAGCCCACGATCTCGGGAATCTCGCCGGCAGAGACGAGTGCACGCGCGAACACGCACACGCCGACTTTGACCATCGAGGCACCATGCAGGTAGGCCGAAACAGGCGTCGGCGCCTCCATGGCCGAAGGCAGCCACATGTACATGGGAACCTGTGCGGACTTGGCCCAGGCCGCAAACAGCACGAGCAAAAGGACGATAGCCTTGAGCTTGGCGTCGAGGCCGGCAATCGCGGTAATGGCGAAGGTGCCGGTGTGGGCAAACACGATGGCAGCGCCCAGATACAGGCCGAGCGCACCGATATGCGTAATGATCAGGGCCTTCATGCCGGCCTTCTTGGCCGTAGGCGTCATGTAGTAGCTAATGAGGCCCCAAGAGCACGCACCCGTGATCTCAAAGAACACGAGCTGGCCCAAAAGGGTCGAGCTGTACACGAGGCCGGCCATGGCGCCGATGAAGGTCGCGAGGTACGCGTAGAAGCGACGACGCGGCGCATCGGGATGCTCACGGTTATTCTCGCTCATATAGGGAATCGAATAGATCACGACAAGCAGGCCGATACCCACAAAGGCGGGCGCGAGCAGCGTGCTCATGCGATCGAAGGTGAATCCCATAACGAGGGTCTGCCCAAACGAGATCAGGGGGACCTGCGTGTCGGGCATGCCGGCGCCAGCGAAATTCGCGGCGAGGGCGATGGTGCAGACCGTCGAGACGGCGGCACCCAAAACGCTGAACCACTTGGCGTACGGACGGGGGAACAGGGCGACGAGCACCGAGGCCACCATCGGGGCCGCGATAGCGACCAAGCCGAGAAGGGACAGACTGACTGCAAATGACATTGTTTCTCCCTTCTCCTACACGCCTACGACCACGAAGACAAACGCCAGAACGGCGATGCCCACAACGGCCCAGGTCTGATTGCCAAGCACCTTAAAACGCGAGCGCGAGCAGGAGTTCTCGATCACGCCGCACACGACAAAGTCGATCAGGCACTTCACCAGGAAGATGACCGCGCCCAGAACGGCGGCAGCGCCCACGGTCGCGGGCTCGCCCCAGGGGACGAAGATCGCGCAGAACCAGGCGACGACCAGGACCTGCTTCATGGACATGGCGAGCTTTGCCATCGCAAGCGACGGGCCGGAAAGCTCGGCGAGCGGACCTTCCTGAAGCTCCTGCTCGGCCTCGGCCTGATCAAACGGCAGCTTGCCGAGTTCCATGTAGCAGGCGATCGCAAAGGCGATGCCGGCGAGAATCACGGCGACCGGCGCGTCGACGGCGCCCGCATCATGTACAGCCTGATGAGCACGCTCATGAGCAGCTCGCGGACGCCGCCGATACCGGCGTAGGCGTTGGACGAATCCACACCGCAGAGGGCGAAGAAGAAGCGGGCGAGCGCCAGGCTGTACATGATGGTGATGGCGTCACCAAAGACCGGGATGGGGCTTTGTGCCGTAAAGAGCGGCAGGCCCATCGCGAGCATAAAGGCGACGGCGAAGAACAGCGGCGGCATAATGCGCAGCGCAAAGCTCGCGTCCTCGCTCTGGGACTCGGGGCGCGCAAAGAGCTTGGCCAGGTCGCGGTAGTCCTGCATGATGCTGGGGCCGCGACGGTTGTGCATCTTGGCGCGGATCACGCGACCGAGACCGGAGAAGAACGGCGCGACGGCCATGACGACCACGCCCTGCAGAACGGCAAGTACGATGTTGTTCATGCTCTCCCCTCCTTAACCCATTTGCACGGCGAGCACGAGGAACACCACGAGTGCCGCGACGATGTAGCAGATATAGATGCTGTAGTTGCCGCCCTCGAGCTTAGTCGCGAGGTCGGCGAGCTTCTCGACACCCTTATGCGGGGCATCGACGAGAACCTTGTCGGGTACGGGCTCCACAGCCTCGGCAACACCGGTGAGCTTCTGGAAGAAGTGCGCGATGGACCAGCAGACGGCCGTGCAGCGGTCGCGCAGCGTGTAGAGCGGCTGCATAAACCAGGACACCTCGGAGGCAAAGGTCGTGGCCACGACGGGCATATGCTCGTTGGGAGCATAGCCGCATGCCCACGGCTGGGACTTCTGCACCTTGCCGACGGTCTTGAGCTTGCGGTAACCACAGGCAAGGCCGACAAGCACCACAAGCGCAATGGCGATCGCGGGCGTGGAGGTGGCAGCGCCGGAGTACTGGTTCATGAGTTCCATGCCCTCGGCGGCAAACACGCCACCGTACGGATGCAGCACGGATGCGGCGACATCGACCAGCACGGGCGCGATCACGGGAGCACCAATGCCCAGCACGACGCAGATGGCCGCGAGCAGGCCCTGCGCAAACACCATGGGGGCGGGAACCTCCTTGGCATTGGCCGCGGCCCCGGAGCGGGGCGCGGAGGCAAAGGAGACGCCATAGGCCTTGACGAAGCACGTGACAGCCAGCGCGCCGGTAATGGCAAGCGCGACGGCGGCGAACACGGCCACGATCATGACGGCCTTGTCGCCCTGCATGGCGGCATTAAAGAGCGACTGGTAGGTAAACCACTCGGACACAAAGCCGTTGAAGGGCGGGATGGCCGAGATGGCAAGCGCGCCAATGAGGAAGCAGATGGCCGTTGCCGGCATACGACGGAACAGGCCGCCCATC
>CABUAL010000119.1 GCA_902489515.1 uncultured Collinsella sp.
AGGCGCCGCGCGCTCGGGCGGCGCGCCAGGGAGATAGTGGACGAGATAGTCGAGAGGCGCGGTCTCAAGAAGGAGTAATATCGGGACTTGCAGCGACGGACCTCAGGACGCTCTTACACCACGTCTGCGCGCGCCACCCAGTTTTTATTCGATTCCCACCTTTTTGAGCGTATCTTTGGTGACTTCCGCAACTTGATTGGGATCGACGTGGGATTCCCCCGAAATAGAGTCGAAACCTGAGGTCGAGAAATCAAGGAAGTAGTATGTCCGGTAATTGTGCCCATAGCCAAATTGCTGATATAGGGCATTATAGTCCGTCTCGGAAATTTCCTTGCCCTCCGACGCATAATAGCCTTCGTAGCCATTGCCCTCGCTCGGCGCAACTCCCCAGGACTCGTAGTTGCCTACAAGCGAAAAAACATCGCCTTTCTTGCCATATACCGAAGTATTGTCCCCGGCCAAAGCCTGCCTGCCAGCAAGCAATGCCGTAATCGCATTGCTCATCTCATATGTTCTTTGACTTACGAGGATGCTGCCGCCATCCGCTTTAATCAGTGGAAGAAACATCGTTCCTCCGTTGCTGTTATCAAGCCAATTTTGACTGTAAAGTCTCTTGACGCCACCATCAACTGCCGACCAAACCTCTACGGTGTAGGACTTCTGAAGTCCCTCTGTATCTCCATTCCAAGCACTCTTTAATTCGTCATCGCTCATACCGTTCAAAACGGTCAAGAACTCAGGCTGGCCATCCTGATCAAAATCAACGAGGTCGACAAGACAAAGCCCTCGCATCGCATAGACAGAATCAGTCACCTCAACAATTTGTGGCTCTCCATAGCACGCGAGGTATTCCTGGCACTTTTGCTTGTAAGCGGCATACGCAGCGGTATTGTCCGCAGCGGTGCCTCCATCCTTCTTGTCGCCTTCGTCTGTCTTTGTATCGGCCTCGTTGGCCTTAGGCACCTCGAGGGAAACCTCTTTTTCGGCATCAGCGGATTTAGAGTTATCGACGACTTTGACAGGAATGCTCCACTCGACTTTTGACTTGGAGTCCTTAACGGTAAGGGTGTATTTTCCCGGTTTGACATTGGGAAACTGGCTTACCGTGAAGCCCTCGTCACCCTTAACCTCAGCGTTGGTGCTGTAGCCGTTATCGCCGTTCAGGGTCACCGAGTACTTCTTGAGCTTCTCGCCCTTTGCGTCGGTCGGGGTGATCTTGGATTCTTGGACCACCACGATGGCCTTGTCCTGGCCGTAATGGGCAACGTCGCCGCCGGACTTGCCAAAGAACAGCAGGTAGCTAAAGATGGCAACGACCGCCAGACCAACGACGATACCAACGATATAGAGCGCCTTGGGCTCCTTTTTCCGTGCGGATGCATTCACCGCAGGAACAGGGGCTGGCGCCGCGACGGGCTTGGCGACCGGATTGCTCGGTTTTGGCCGGTCGGCGCGCACGGCAGGAATCGAAGGCGTTGCACCGGACGACACGTCGTCTTTGGGCTGGTCGTCTTCTTCGTCCGCTACGGGCTCGCTCTCCACGGGCGACTTTTCCTCCCCCGCCTCGGCACCGGCGGAAGGCTCCTTCTCCGTTTCGTCACTAGCGAAAATCTCTTCCGCAGCCTCATTGATAACGGAAGGCTCTTCTGCCACTTCGTTGCTGGCAGAGTTCAGCACCGCCTTTGCATCTTCGAGTGCATAGCCACACTCGGTGCAGTATCGTAAATCGCCATCAAGCTCAAATCCACAGTTGGGACAGAACATGTTAGTCCTCCTTATCGACTTTCACCGTTGTACCGTCCTTGACCTCATCAGGGGTTACTTCGGACCCAACTTGAGACTCATCATCCCAGGACGCAACCAAAATCTCGCAATTGCCGTCCGCAAAAGTACCGAGCTCATAGTCTTCGGTGCGATACACCAGCCCCTTGGATGTCACATACAAGCATGTTGAACCCTTGATTGAATAGTCTGAAGAATTGCTCCGCATGAGCATAGAGTTGTAGTCAGACGGATACTCTCTGCCTATTTCCGTAAGATACGGCCAAACTGCCGAACTCATAGAACTGGCAAGATCCTCGGTATCAATGCCAAACATGTCCTGAGGACTAACAGTATCACCCGTATGCAAATCAAAAATAACACCAGTCACAACCGTGTCGCCATGCGGGCCCCATCCCGTCGAATAGCGCTCGTCACGGATACAAAAATAGTTCTCATCCATGTACGTAACCGTCACGTTTCTCGATATGCAGGGAAATTCGCCGTCGGGGTACAACCCAGCATTTGATTGCTCATTATCTGATGCTCGATTCGTTCGCTCCGCATCAATTTGAAGTGGCTCGAGAATCGCCTTGTTAATTTTGTCTGTGATGTCGTCTTTGGCGGAGCTCTTAAGTTGCGGATAGGACCATTCCATGTCAGTCCGCTCGCCCCGATTTAACATAGGGTCGACCGGAGCAGACACCGTCAATGATTTTGCCTCCAACGTATAGACAACTTCTTCGGCCGCTCTCTCGTCCTTCTTGGGCCTTTCGGTCGTTTGCTCCTGCTGCACGGATTGCTGCTGGAGATTGGGCTCGATGACGTTCTTGTAGAGCATGAAAGCAGCGTAAGCGATGCCTGCCGCGGCGATAAATGCGGCGATCATGATAGCGAACTGCGGCACTAGGCGGTTACCGACCTGACAGCGTTGCATAAAGAAGTTGTACATCTGGGAGTGACCGCTACTCGCAGTCTTCGAGACCGGTTCGAGACTCGGTTCTGCTGTGGACCCGGCATTCGCGGATCCTATCGCAGAGTCCGTTTCGGTATCTGTGGGTTCCAATATGACTTCAGCGGACGATGATTCTCGCTCCGACGGCTCGGCCTTGGGCCCCTCCTCGGCCGCAGTCTTGCCCGAGAGCCCGCCCAAGGGCAGGCCGCATTCGGTACAGAATCGCGCATCGTCGCTTATTTTGCTACCGCATTTGGGGCAAAACATGGGCCTTCTTCTCCGATTCCCTTTAGTTTCGCTGAGTCGTAAGTCACTCACGCGCTGTACGCTACGTAGTTTAACTATTTCTTAAGCAAGCCAATAGGCCGCTTGAACAGACGCATACCCGCTCAAGTGACCCTATACCGGCTAGTTATCCTAGCTCACGGCATGAGTGTTAGTGTAAGAATTTTCGCTGAACAGGGCCGCACCTCGAAGTCCGAACCGATGCTCAACTTGAAGCCATCTTTATTTATCGAGATGGAGATATCGCCGCTGATATCCATATCATGCGCGCAGCCAACCGCCCTCATTTTTCGAGACCACCCGTCACGTTATCAGGAGCCCGAAATCAAAGAGATAGTAAAAGCCGATTGGGTCACACGTGATTCCATATGCCCCAATCGGCTATTCTGATTGTTTACGCCTCAACGAAACCTAGGCGACCCTTTTACACGAACTAACGCGCCGCATCAATTGCGACCTTGCCGCTCTCCAGCACGTGGATGCGACCGTCGGCGAGCATCTGCACGACCTCGGGATACAGCACATGCTCGATCGCGTGGATGTGCTCCTCGAGCGTGTCGACGTCCCAGCCCTCCTCAACAGCCAGCGCACGCTGGGCGATGATGGGGCCGTTGTCGTAGATCTCGTTGGCAAAGTGCACGGTCACGCCGGTCACCTTGACGCCGCGCGCAAACGCATCGTCGATCGCATGGGCACCGGTAAAGCTCGGCAGCAGCGCCGGATGCAGGTTGACCACGCGATTGGGGAACGCCGCCAGCAGCGGCGTGTGCACCATGCGCATGTAACCGGCCATCACCACGTACTCGCAGCCGCGCTCGAGCAGCTCATGCGCGATGATCTCGTCAGCCGCGATGGGGTCGGCATAGACATCTTTGGACAGCGTGAGTGTCTGGATGCCCGCACGCTCGGCACGCTGCAAGCCCTTGGCCGAAGGACGGCTCGACACCACAAGTTCAATCGAGGCGTTGAGCTTGCCGGCGGCGATCAGGTCGATCAGCGCCTGCAGGTTGGTACCCGAGCCGCTGATAAGCACGCCAATCTTGAGCGGCTCGGCCGAGCTTGCGCCCAACGAGGCATGCAAGACCTTCAACATGGGATTGGCGTGCTTATCAGCGGCTCGGGTACCAGTCTTGCATGCCTCGTTGGGCGCAAGCTCGGCCTGACGCGACACGTAAGTAATGACGGGCGGAACATCCCAACCCATCTCGACGCCGTTGCGGGTGACCACGGCATCGACGTCGTCGGCGAGCGCGCGGTTGAGGTTCTCGGTAATGCCGCCGCCGGTGATGTGGGCAATGGCGTGCACGTTGGCGCCACCGCGGAGCAGCTCCAGAATCGGCTTGACGTAGATGCGCGTGGGGGCCAGCAGAGCGTCGGCCAGCGAAGCACCGCCGAGCTCCTCGAGCGGACGGCTCAGCTCCTCGGCCTTAGCGGCAGCCTCGGGCGTACCCGGCTTGATGCCGTCGACACCGATGACCTTGCGTACGAGTGAGTATCCGTTGGAGTGCACACCGGTGGAGGGCAGGCCCAGGATCACATCGCCGGGGCGAACGTTCGCGGGGTCGAGCATCTTGGGACGATCGACAACACCCACAGTAAAGCCAGCGAGGTCGTAATCGACGGGGGCCATGACGCCCGGGTGCTCGGCCATCTCGCCGCCCACGAGCGCGCAGCCCGCGAGCTTGCAGCCGTCGGCCACGCCCTTGATGATCTTTGCCATGTGCTCGGCCTCAATGTGGCCGATGGCGACGTAGTCCAGGAAGAACAGCGGCTCGGCGCCCGAAGCCAAAATGTCGTTGACGCACATGGCGACCAGGTCCTGGCCCACCGTCTCGTGACGGTCCATAATCTGGGCGAGCACGAGTTTGGTGCCCACGCCGTCGGTGCCGCTGATCAGGATCGGGTCTTCCATATCCTTGAGCGCGGCAGCCGAGAACAGGCCACCAAAGCCACCGATGCCGCCGATAACCTCGGGGCGGTTGGTGTCCTTGACCATCTGCTTAATAGCGTCGACGGCGCGGCCGCCCTCGGCGGTATCGACGCCGGCGTCCTCATACGTCACATGCTTGCTGTCGCTCATCTGAGCCTTCCTCTCCCACTACCGTGGCGCCGCGCGGGCGCCAAACGGTGCTCATAGTTGCGTTCATTTCGGCGCGCGCCATAACAGCACACGCCGTCATATCAACAAAACAGCAGGTAAAACCTACCAAAAAAACCTGTCCCCACATGGCAGGTTTTAGGCCTCGCCGTGCTCCTCTTCCCAGCTGCGGTCGTCGTATTTCTCGACCACGGCGTCGTCGTCAAAGTGCAGCGGCTTGTCCAGGTTGCGGGGCTTAAAGCCCTCCATGAACTTATCGCGGCCAAAACTCTCGGGAATCGCCACGGGGTAGCGGCCGGTAAAGCACGCATCGCAGTAACCGCCCTTGGGCATGACCTTAAGCAGGCCCTCGACCGAAAGGAAGGCCAGCGAATCGGCGCCGATATACTCACAAATCTCATCGACCGTCTTGTTGGCGCTGATAAGCTGCGACTGCACGTCGGTATCGATGCCGTAGAAGCACGGCCAGATGACCTCGGGCGAGTTGATGCGGATATGAATCTCCTTGGCGCCAGCGTTGCGTAGCATCTTGACGAGCTGCACCATGGTGGTGCCGCGCACGATGGAGTCGTCGATGACGACCAGGCGCTTGCCCTCGATGTTGTCGCGCAGCGGGTTGAGTTTCATACGCACGCCCATGGCGCGCAGCTCCTGCGTGGGCTCGATAAACGTACGGCCCACGTAGCGGTTCTTGATAAGGCCCTCGCCAAAGGGAATACCGCTCTCGTGCGAATACCCCTCCGCGGGGTGCCTGCCGCCGAAGAGCCCGCAAACTG
>CABUAL010000120.1 GCA_902489515.1 uncultured Collinsella sp.
CGCCAAAGACCGCACTGCGGTAACGTTGCTGGCGGTTCTTGGGCATCGCTTGCTGGCGGGGTTCCTTGTCTGAGTTGGACTTAGTTGGTGGGGCCACTGGTCCCGGTCGCTGTCCCGCGCCTTTGGCGCGGGAGGCGCGCCTCTTTGGGAACGAAGAGATAGCTCAGCTGTGATGGCGTCGCGCACCGAATGCTCCACTTTGGACTGCGTCGGACTCGTTGTTGTTCGAATCCCCTATCCCCCTTTCGCTGGTTCGCGCTTTACGCGAACTCCGCGCTCCTGGGGGTCAATTAGGCTTCCGTTGTTGCGCCGGCCGCATCTTCCCGTCCCAACATCGCCCTCAGCTTCTCGAAGCTCTCCTCACTCAGGCAGTGCTCCATGTGGCAACCCTCTTGCGACGCGACATCCGCCGAAACACCGGCTTCCTCGAGCAACCGCACGAAAAAGCAGTGGCGCTCCCACATTTGGCGAGCGACCTCCAGACCACGTTCCGTCAGATGAACGTCGCGCTTGCCCATTTCGACATAGCCGCTGTTTTCCAGCGTCGCCATGGCTTTAGAGACGCTCGCCTTGGTCACACCCAGGTATTCGGCGACGTCGATTGAGCGCACCGTGCCTTGGCGCTCCGAGAGCACATAAATAGATTCGAGATAGTCTTCTCCAGATTCACGTAGGGCCATGGGCCGCCTTTCGCGATGATCGTTAGTTAGCCTTTGGATACTTTCCTTGGCTTACTTTACCGCAAAAGTTGCCCATGTCTTACTACGTTGTTTAAAAAGTTAACCGTGTTTCACAAAACGTGCGGGACGAAAACAAAATAGGGACGCCCCGCAAGGAGTGTCCCCAGACGCCGGGTGCCGCCCCGCAGTTACATCAATCCAAAGTGCTTCGCGGCGTTGTAGATGCCATCGTCGTCCACGGCTGTCGTCACATAGGTCGCCGCAGCTTTCACCGTGTCCTGTGCGTTGCCCATGGCCACGCTCGTGCCCACGGCGGCAAACATCGACAGGTCGTTCTCGCCGTCGCCAAAGGCGATCGCCTCGCTCGCGTCGATACCCAGCCGCTCCAGC
Source organism: uncultured Collinsella sp. (assembly GCA_902489515.1). GTDB lineage: Bacteria > Actinomycetota > Coriobacteriia > Coriobacteriales > Coriobacteriaceae > Collinsella. The sequence goes on from CABUAL010000120.1 coordinate 1,071, forward strand.
GTCGCCGCTACGCCCAAGTCCTTGCCGCCGTTGGCCGGAATAATGTCGCAGAACAGATCGCACCAGCGCGTGGTGAGCGAATGCGACACGGCGTCGGTCACGATATGCTCGTCGGCCGGATCCACAAAGGCGCAGAACTGGTAGACCGGCGCATCGAAGGCATGCTCAAACGGCTCCTCGTGGTAGACGATTCCCGCGTTGCTGCCGGCCGTCACCACGCGCTCGGACAGGCGGTTCACAAACGAGTTCTCGCCCTGCATGCACAGCGAGTCATAGCGCCCCTGCGCCACCTGGCCCACAATCACCGCGACGTCGTCCGGATCAATCGGACAGCTGCGATAAACCCCCTCGGCATCAAAGCAGTGCTGGCCCGAGAGCGTAATGTACGCATCCCAGCCCAAGTCGAACAGCCAGTCCGGCATCTGGTAGGTCGGGCGACCCGTGGCGATCACGCACGCAATCCCCTGCTCGTGAAAGCTGTCGAGCACCTGCTGCGCCGACGCCGGAATCCGGTGGGTCTTAAAGCTCAGTAGCGTGCCGTCGATATCGAAAAATGCGGCCTTGATCATCCTCGTCTACTCCTCGCCCTCGAGCTTTTCGCTCGCCTCGAGCCACGCCATCTCCAGCTCGTCCATGGCGGCATGGGCCTCGTCGATCTTTGCCTGCTGCTCGCCGAGCGCCGTGTAGTTGGTGGGATCGACCTGGGCCATGGCAGCCTCGGCCTCCTCCACGCGAGCGCGCTGTGTCTCCATCTTGCGCTCAAGCGAGCTCACCTCGCGGCGGAGCTTCTGGCGCTCGGCGTTGGAAAGACCGTTGGGCTGCCCGCTCGTCTTGGGTTTTTCGGCCGCAACCGCTGCGGCGCCGGTGTCGAACGTGCCGGTCTTGGCGCTCGGCGCGCCCACGGGCTCGCCCTCGGCGGTGGCGTTGCACAGGCGCAGGTATTGGTCGACGCCGCCGGGCATATGCGTCAGATGGCCATCGAGCAGCGCCCACTGCTGGTCGGTCACGCGCTCCATGAGGAAACGGTCGTGCGTCACCAGGATCAGCGTGCCCGGCCAGCCGTCGAGCAGGTCCTCGACAATCGCGAGCATGTCGGTATCCAGATCGTTGCCCGGCTCGTCCAGGATAAGCACGTTGGGCTCGTCCAGGATCGTCAGCAGCAGCGACAGGCGACGGCGCTGGCCGCCCGAAAGGTCGCCGATACGACTCCAGAGCTGTTGCGTCGTAAAGCCCAGACGCTCGCAAAGCTTCTCGGGCGAGGTCTCCTTGCCGTCGATGACGTAGTACTTCTTATAGTTGCTGAGCACCTCGCGGATCGTGTCGCCCATGTAAGGCTCGAGCTCCTCGAGCTGCTGCGACAGCACGCCAAAACGCACCGTCTGGCCGATCTTCACGCGGCCGCGCAGGGGCGCGATCTTGCCCTGAATCACGTCGAGCAGCGTGGACTTACCGGCGCCGTTCTCGCCCAAAAGACCATAGCGGTCGCCCGCGCCGATAAGCCATGTCACGTCGGAGAGCACCTGCTTGGGCGCGCCATCGGTATCCGCATAGCCGGCATCCACGTCGATCACGTCGATGACCTGCTTGCCCAGGCGGCTCACGGCCAGGCGCTTGAGCTCCAGCTCGTCACGCACGGGCGGCACGTCGGCGATCAGCTCGCGAGCGGCATCCACGCGAAACTTGGGCTTGGTGGAGCGGGCTTGGGCGCCGCGGCTCAGCCACGCGAGCTCCTTGCGTGCCATGTTGCGACGACGCTCCTCGGTGACGGCGGCCATGCGGTCGCGCTCCACGCGCTGCAGGATGTATGCCGAGTAGCCACCCTCGAAGGGATCGACCTGGCCGTCATGGACCTCCCACATGCTGGTGCAGACCTCGTCCAAGAACCAGCGATCGTGCGTGACCACGAGCATGGCGCCCTGACCGCGCTGCCAGCGGGCCTTTAAGTGACGCGCGAGCCAGTTGATGGTGCGCATGTCCAGGTGGTTGGTGGGCTCGTCGAGCATGAGCACGTCGTAGTCGCCGATCAGCAGGCGCGCGAGGTCCACGCGGCGGCGCTGACCGCCCGAAAGCTCGCCCACCGTGCCCTCCCAGGGCACATCGCTAATGAGGCCGGCAAGGATCTGGCGTGTTCGCGGACTCGACGCCCACTCATACTCGGGCGTGTCGCCCACAACGGCATGATGCACGGTATCGGTGTCGACAAGCTGGTCCTTTTGGCCGAGCAGGCCGATCGTGGTGCCGCGGCGATGAGTCACGTGGCCGTCGTCGGGCTCCAGCGTGCCGGCGAGCACGCTCAGCAGCGTCGACTTGCCGTCGCCGTTTTTGCCGACGATGCCAATACGGTCGCCCTCGCCCACGCCGAGCGTCACGCTATCGAAAATATGCTTAGTGGGAAACTCTAGGCTGACGGAATCGCATCCCAAAAGAATCGCCATATGCCCTGCTCCTTCGTAGAAATTCAACGTTGTCCATGATAGCAGCGAAAAGGCGGGCCGTACGCGACACAAAAAGGCGGGCCATCTCGCAAAAGAGATGACCCGCCTCTCCAATCAGTCCCGCGGCAACCATAGCCGCCACGGGCCTCAAGCATGTCCCGGACTAGGAGAACATGCCGGTGAGGTAATCATTCAGCCGCTTATCCTTGGGCCGTTGGAAAATCTCGTCGGTCTCGTCGTACTCGACCATATCGCCCATGTAGAAGAACGCCGTGCGGTTGGACACGCGCGACGCCTGCTCCATGTTGTGCGTCACGATGACGATAGCGCGGTCGGCCACAATCGAAGACATGAGGTCCTCGATCGCCAGCGTCGAGATGGGGTCGAGTGCCGAGCAGGGCTCGTCGAACAGAATCACGTCGGGGTTGAGCGCCAGCGTGCGTGCGATGCACAGGCGCTGTTGCTGTCCGCCCGAAAGCGCATAGGCGCTCTTATCGAGCTTGTCCTTGACCTCGTCCCACAGTGCCGCGCCGCGCAGGCTCTCCTCGACCATGCGGTCGAGCTCGTCACGGTCGGTGATGCCGTGGCGCTTAGGCGCAAACGTGATATTGTCGCGAATGGACTTGCGGAAAGGGTTGGGCTGCTGGAACACCATGCCAATGGAGCGACGCAGCTCATAGGTGTTCTCGGCCTTGGTGTTCACGTTGCGCCCGCGGTAGTTGATCTCGCCCTCCACGCGGCAGCCGCGAATCTCGCGATTCATCAGGTTGAGGCTACGCAAAAAGGTCGACTTGCCGCAGCCCGAAGGCCCGATGAGCGCCGTGATCTCGCCCTTGTGAAAGTCGAGCGACGTATCGTGCAGCGCATGGTGGTCGCCATAGTACACGTTGACGTCCTTGGTGGAGAGCACGACCTCGTCGCTCACGGCCTTGCCGCTTACGCGCACGCGCTTCTCGCTCTCCCCCACGCTCGACAGAAAATCCTGAGTCTCGGACGTGGCCGCCTCGGTTGCGGGCGTTGCATTCATCTCGCTCATTCGGCCGTCATCTTCCTTGCCAGTTGCTTGCCCACGATACGGGCAACTATGTTAAACAGCAGCACGCAGATCATCAGCAGTGCAGCGGTGCCCCAAACGATCTGCTGGGCCTCGGGGCTGCCCTCGCCGTAAATCTTGTAGATGTGCACGGCGAGCGACTCACCGGGGCGGAACACGTTCCAAGCGCAGGTGGGGCTCGACAGGTTAAAGCTCAAGAAGTTCAAACGCACCGGCGAGCTCATGCCCGAGGTAAAGAGCAGCGCCGCGGCCTCGCCAAACACGCGGCCGGCCGAAAGCACGATGCCGGTCACGATGGCGGGCATGGCCTCGGGAATCAAAATGTGCAGCGTGGCCTCCCAGCGAGTGAGGCCCATGGCCAGGCATGCATCGCGCTGGGCCTGCGGCACGTCCTCGAGCGCCTGCTGAATCACGCGCACCAGGATGGGGATGTTGAACATGGTGAGCGCGACGGCGCCGGAGATGATGGAGTACTTCCAGCCCAGCTGCACCGAGAACACCAGAAAGCCGAACATGCCGACGACGATGGAAGGCAGCGAGGACAGCGTCTCGATGGCGGTGGAGGCGATGTCACGGACGGGACCGTCGGGTGCGTACTCAACCAGGAAGACCGCGCCGCCCAGACTGATGGGCACCGAGATGACCAGGGTGATCAGCAGCAGATAGAACGAGTCGAACAGCTGGTAGAGTACGCCGCCCTGGGTTCCGTTGGCGCGCGCGGGCTGCGTGAGAAAGCCCGGCTGGAACAGCGTCGAGATACCCTCGAGCAGGATGTAGACCACCATGGAGACGACGATGAGCATGACGATGGCGACGATTGCCGTCAGCACGCCCGTGGCGATGCGGTCCTGCTTTTGGACGCGCCCGAGTCTCGCCTCGTCGATATGGATGCGCGTGCTAGCCACGAGTCTTCGCCCCCTTGCGGCCGATAATGTGGATAATCAGGATGAAGATGAGGCTCATGCCCATCAGCAGCAGGCCGAGCGCCCACAGAACATCGTCCTGGGCCGAGCCCTCGGCATAGACCGCCATGGACGTGGTGAGCGTGGTGGTGATGGTGGACGCCGGCGACAGCAGCGACGTCGGCATGGCCTCGATACCGCCGATGACCATGCGCACGGCGAGCGTCTCGCCAAAGGCGCGGGTCATACCGAGGATGACCGCAGTCATGAGTGACGGCATGGCGGACTTGAGCACCACGTGCCAGATGGTCTGCCAGCGAGTGTAGCCCAGCGCAAGCGAGCCCTGACGGTGGCTGTCGGGCACGGCGCGCAGGCCATCGACCGAAAGCGTGGTCATCGTCGGCAGGATCAT
>CABUAL010000121.1 GCA_902489515.1 uncultured Collinsella sp.
GACAAGGTCGCCGACGAGGGCTACGACGCCGTGTTCCTGATGGGCGTCGGCGGCACCTGGGACGAGTTCATGCAGCTCGAGTACCTCATGAACAAGTTCGGCGACCGCGACCTCGAGGTCTACCTGATCCACGCCGCCGAGTGGAACGTCATGGGCCACAAGCGCATGACCGAGAAGTCCGTCGTGCTCACCGCCTCCGAGTCCGGAACCACCCCCGAGGTCCTCGAGGCCGTCAAGAAGATGAAGGGCATGGGCGTGCGCGTCTACGCCATGACCAAGCCCGAGGGCCCCATCGGCCAGGCTGTCGGCGCCGAGAACTGCGTCAAGATGGCTTCCGATCACGGTAACGGCGGCTGCGAGATGGGCTACTACCTCGCCGACTGCTTCGGCCTGCGCCTGCTCAACCGCCGCGGCTGCTTCCCCAAGTTCGATCTGTTTATCGAGCAGACCAAGGACATCTGGAAGGACATGCTCGATATCCGCAAGCGCTTCGAGCCGCGCGCCGAGGAGCTCGCCAAGAAGTACGCCCTGGCCCCCTACACCATGTTCATCGGCTCCGGCGCCCTGTGGGGCGAGACGATCCTGTTCTCGATGTGCATCCTGGAGGAGATGCAGTGGAAGCGCACCCGCTACATCACCTCGGCCGACTTCTTCCACGGCACCCTCGAGCTCGTGGAGCCCGGCGTCCCCGTGTTCCTGTTCATGGGCGAGGACGAGAACCGCAAGCTCGACGAGCGCGTCCGCGCCTTCCTGACCCGCGGCGTGACCGGCGACACCGACATCAACATCATCGACACCGCCGAGTTCGCGATCCCCGGCCTTGACGACGAGTTCCGCGTCATCGTGTCTCCGTGGATCCTCTCCTCGCTGATCACCGATCGCCTTGCCGCTTACTACGAGACGGTCACCAAGCACAACCTCAACTACCGTCGCTACTATCACCAGTTCGACTACTAATCGGTGACAAATAAGCTACTGATCAAGAAGCACCCTGCCCGGATGCATGCGTCCGGGCATTTTTATGCTGAAATTCGCAAGAAAGGGGAATCGAATGAGGCAGTTTATCGTTGCATCCCATGCCCATTTTGCGTCTGGAATCGTCGAGAGCATTGGGCTGCTTTCCGGCGAGCGCGAAAACGTCCATGCGCTCTCTATGTATGTCGACGGAAACGAGGACCTGACCAAGGAGGCCGCAGCGATTCTGGACGGCTTTGCCGCGGACGATGAGGTCGTTGTTTGCACCGACCTCTTTGGAGGCAGTGTCAACAACGAGTTCACCAAGATCGTCCAGACGCGTCCCAACACGCACCTCGTGACCAATATGAACCTGCCGCTCCTTATTCAGCTGCTGTTCGTGCCCGAATCCACCCCGATCGATGAGGCCATTCGCCAGATCGTCGAGGCGGACGACACCAAGGTCAAGTACGTCAACGACCTGCTGGGGCAGGCCGAACTCGATGAGTTTTAATCGTTAGGAGCACATCATGATTCAGATGATTCGCGTAGATTATCGACTGCTTCACGGCCAGGTTGCCGTTAGCTGGACCTCGGCTCTGGGTGCCGACTGCATCCTGTTAGTGAGCGACACGGTCCTCAATGACAAGCTTCGTCTGCAGGCCCTGTCCCTTGCAAAGCCGGAGGGCTGCAAGGTCGTCGTCAAAAACACCGAGGATGCTGTCAAGGCGCTCCAGAGCGGTGTGACCGATAAGTACAAACTCTTCGTGGTTTGCGAGACGATTCAGCAGGCCGGTGCCGTCGCCAAGGCGATGGGAGTCAAGAAGATCAACCTCGGCAACGTTGCCTTTAGCGAGAATGCCCGCCAGGTCTCGACGAGCGTGTTCCTCACGCCCGAGAACGAGGCCTACGTGAAGGAACTGCTCGGCGAGGGCTATGAACTGTTCATTCAGATGATTCCGGCAGATGCGAAGACTGACGCTGCGAAGGTCATCGGTTAGGGGCCGTCATGGTTATCAAGACAATCCTGATTTTCCTGATTGCCCTTTTGGGTTATTCCGAGTGGCTGACGGGCACGAGCTACCTCCAGCGCCCGATCGTGCTCGGACCTCTGGTTGGCCTTGTCATGGGCGACATGGTGACCGGCACGATTATGGGCGCCACGATGGAGCTTGCCATGGTCGGCGCCATCTCGGTCGGCGCCTATAACCCGCCCGATACGATTTCCGGCACTATCCTGGGCGTATCTCTTGCCATGCAGGCCGGCGCGGACGCTTCGGCGGCCCTGACCCTGGGTATTCCTATCGCCACGATCGTCCTGGCGCTCGACACGGCCCTGGGCCAACCGGTCATGCTGCTGCTGGTGCACCGTATCGACAAAAACGTCGAGGACGGAGACACCAAGGCCATCACGCGCAACATGCTCATCGCCGGTTACGCACAGAGCTGGTGCGGCCTGCTGATTATTCCCCTGGCATTCTTCTTTGGTGCCGATGCTGTTGCCAGCCTGCTCAACATCATCCCCGATTTCGTTCAGACCGGCATGGATGTCGCCGCCGCCTTCTTGCCCGCACTCGGCTTTGCGATGCTGGCGCAGATGATTATGAACAAAACAGTGGCTCCGTTCTTCTTCGCTGGCTTCTTCCTCGTCGCCTACTTTGGCATTAGCACGACGGGCGTGGCGATCTTTGCCGCGATCATCGTCGTCGCGATGACGGTTTTGGGTGATAAGAAAAAAGCGGAGCAGCCCGCAGCGGCAACCGAGGATCCTGCGATTGGGAGTGGGTTCGATGAGTTTTAAGTTTGAGTCTTCTTACGACGGGCTGATTTCCCGCGCAGACCTTAAGAAGCTGTTCTGGCGCTCGATTCCCTATGAGCATTCCTGGAACTACGAGCGTATGGGCCATATCGGCTTTATGTGGGCCCTTATGCCGATCCTTCGCAAGCTGTATCCGCAGGATGCGGACTTTAAGGCCGCCCTTAAGCGCCATATGGAGCTCTATAACGTCACGCCGTACATCTCGACGCTTCCCATGTCCATCGCCGCTGCAATGGAGGAGGTCAACGCTACTGACGATAGCTTTGACACGAGCGCGATCTCTAATGTCAAGCTTGCTTTGATGGGACCGCTGTCCGGCGTGGGCGATGCCTTCTACTGGGGCACGCTGCGAATTTTGGCAACGGGTGTAGGCACGTCGCTGGCACTGCAGGGCTCTATTCTTGGCCCGATTTTGTTCCTGCTCGTGTTCAACGTCCCTCACTACATCATCCGTTACCTGCTGACGTTTGTGGGATATCGCTTTGGCTCGGACATGATCAGCAAGGTCCAGGAATCGGGCATTATGGACACGATCGTCAAGATGGCCTCCATCATGGGCGCCATGGTGATCGGTGCTATGACCATGGAGATGGTCACCGTGGACATTCCGCTCATGGTCGGCGCAGGCGATGGTGCCCAGACGCTGGCCGAGCTGCTCAACGGAATCTTCCCGGGCTTTGTCACGATGGGGCTGTTTGGAATCGTCTATCTCATGCTCAAGAAGAAGATGAATCCGCTGCTCATCATGCTCGTAATCCTGCTCGTGAGTATCGCCGGCGCGTTCTTTGGAGTGCTTGGTGTCCAGTAGAGTATCCGTCATAATGAGAACAATGTAAGAGGGGGCGTCGCGCACACTGTGCTGCGGCGCCCTTTTGCCGAAAGGTGGACAAGATGGAGTATCCGCAGCTTGCCGTCATGAATATCAGCCATCGTTATTTTGACCTTGAGGAATTCTTTTCTTCGGCAGCGGCCTCGGGCTATACGTGTTGCGAGCTTTGGACCGGGGCGATGCATCTGTATGTCGATTGCCATGGATACGATTCGCTCGAGCAGGTGCGGGAGCTGTCACAGCGGTATGGGGTTCGGATTGTGGGGCTTTGTCCCGAACAGAACAACCCCAAGCCGTGGAATATCGCGGCGCGCGGGAATGAGGCGCGTGCCCGCACACTCGCGTACTTTAAGAACGTTGTAGATATTGCGGAGGAACTTGGAGCCGAGCAGGTCATGGTTTCGAGCGGCTGGGCATTTTTGAACGAGCCGATCGAGGACGCGTGGGGTCGCAGCTCCTCGATGCTGCGTGCGATTGCCGAGCATGCGGGAGAGCGCGGCGTGCGGCTGGTGCTCGAGGCCCTACAGCCGGTTGAGTCGATAATCGTGAACTCGGCGACCGACACGAAGCGCATGATCGAGGCAGTTGATCATCCGGCACTTAAGGCGTGTCTGGATATGGGCGCTATGGCGGTGGCGGGGGATACCATCGACGATTATTTCGATCTACTTGGCGATGATGTCGCCCACGTGCATTTTGTCGATGTTGCGGCAGATGGCACGACGCATCTTGCCTGGGGTGACGGCAACCGCGATATGCGCGCCGACCTGGACAGGCTGGTGGCGCGCGGCTATCGCGGAGTTGTTTCGGCCGAGACCTATGACTGGCGCTATTTCGCCAATCCCGCGGCAGCCGACGCTCAGGTTATGGCGGAGTACCGACGCGCGATTGGCGCCTAGGTGGGACAGGGCGCCGGGTTGGCGTTTGACGCTTTTTGAGAAACGGGACGTGCTTTCCGCTTGAGGCTTCTGGCGGAAAGCACGTCCCAGAACAGGCGCTCAGAATGGGACACACTTTCCGCTGAGGACCTCAACCGGAAACCGCATCCCAGTTTTTGGCTGGCGGGCGGGACGCGCTTTCCCCTATGTTTCCAAATGAATACGCTATGAGCCGAGGAGGACGATTCTCCCCGCAAACACTCTAGTATGCTAAAGTACCCAGAAGACCGGCGGAGCTATGCCGGTCTTCTGTTCTATATGAAACGCAGCATGAGGAGGCTCACCAGATGACGGCCACACCGTGGGGATTCCGGGACATATTGCCCGAGGAGGCTCAGGCGCGCGAGGAGATCGCATGTACGGTGAAGGGCTGCTTTAGGGAGCATCATTACCTTCCGGTCGAGACGCCGCTGCTCGAGGACAAGGGTTCTCTTGAGGAAGGCGGTCGCATTGCGGACACGCCGTTCAAGCTCTTTGACGATGATGGCCGTCTGCTGGTAGTCCGTCCCGACAATACGTTGCCCATCGTGCGCCTGGTTTCGACCCGCATGCGCGCGGCCGATCTGCCCCTGCGCCTTCGCTACGAGGCGCCGGTGGTTCGTGAGTGCCAGCGCAACGCCGGCGGCTCGCGCCAGTTTACACAACTGGGCTTTGAGCTTATCGGTGCGGGTGATGCCGCGGGCGATGTCGAGATTGTCTCGCTCGTTGCCGAGGCCGTACGCGAGCTGGCACTTCCCGATGCGCGAATTATCGCAGGTAGTGTGCGTCCGTTTAAGGAATTGCTCGCGGTATGCGAGGATCGTGAGCTGGCTGCCGAGGCCCTGCGCTGCGTGCATGCCAACGACTTTGTGGGCCTCGATGCCCGCGTGGCGGAAAGCGCCGAGTCCGAGGCCGTTAAGGTCGCCATTAGCGAGCTGCCGCGCCTGCACGGTGGTGCCGAGGTGCTCGACCGCGTCGACGCGCTGCTGGCGGCGGCGGGCATTGTTGCGCCGCTCACGCGCGAGCTGCGTGCCCTGGTCGAGGGCCTGGCTCCCGAGGACGCTCAGGTGCTGTCCTTCGACTTCTCCATCATGAACTCGTTTGATTACTACACGGGCCTGGTCTTTAAGGCCTATGCCGGTGGCCTGCCCGATCCGGTGGGCTCGGGCGGTCGCTACGACTCCATCTTTACCGGTGCATTTGGCGACGGCATCGAGGTGCCGGCGGCGGGCGCCGGTACGCGTGTCGCGGCCGCGCACGATCAGGTGACGGCCGGGATCGCGCAGCTCAGAGACGTCTAAGCCTGCAGCCTCGAGCACGTCG
>CABUAL010000122.1 GCA_902489515.1 uncultured Collinsella sp.
CGCCCGCCGGCTCGTGAAAGACGGGGTTCTCGATGTGCTCGTAATTGGCGATGGGGCCCGATACGGGATAGGTTACCTCGGCATCGCAGATCTTGGCCGAAAAGATACGTGACTCGACCGGACAGGACGATTCGAACAGCTTGCATGCCTCGGGAGCCTTGTCCCAGAGCATGTCGGCGAGAAACGTCTCGCCATTCAGCGTGATCTTGAGCATTTTTGTCATAGTAAGGACCTCCTCAATCCGTCGCTCAAGGGGCTCGCTGGCGGATAAGGAGAAGACAGCGGCGGGGTCGCCGAACCCAAACTTCACGACAGATCTCTGTCGCCCCAGCCCGCGCTGTTCTTCGCTAAAGTACCATGCCGCAATTGCGCGCGCAATATCAGTTTTTGATTTTCTGGAAGCGGCGATCGACGAGACGGCTCGCCGGCTGCCGGCCGACGCGCGGCAAAGGCACTCGTCTATTCCTTAAGTTGGATGAAAAACGCCATGTTATTGCAGGGCTGCATACTCGTCCAATAAGTGCATAGAATCTCGTATAGTGCGAGTAAGATTTTGCGCTGCCTATTTTATGTTTAGCAAAGATATAGTTTGCATAATCTGGTCTAATCCCTGCTCTATTAAAATAAAGTTGCACGTAAATGACGTAGATATGCTTGAGCTGGGTTTCTTTACGCTGAGCGGGTAAAAGCGACCGTTCACCGTTCCGCTATTTTCAAAATGAATAAAATGAGCGATAAAGAGAATAGAAACCTTAATAAACTCGCGCATCGCACGGACGCGGGTTATTAATGGGTTGTAGGCCTTTTACAGAAAGGATTCCAGCAATGTCTAAGCCTCTTGGCAAGCCCGATCGTATTGTCGTCGCCCTTGGCGGCAACGCCCTCGGCAACAACCCCGTCGAGCAGATCGAGGCCGTGAGCAACACCGCCCATGCCCTCCTCGGCCTCATCGAGCAGGGCAACGAGATCATCATCACCCACGGCAACGGCCCGCAGGTCGGCATGATCCAGAACGCCTTCGCCGCTGCCCACGATGCCATCGGTACCCCCGAGATGCCGCTGCCCGAGTGCGGTGCCATGTCCCAGGGCTACATTGGTTATCACCTGCAGCAGGGCATCGGCCGCGAGATGCACAAGCGCTATAAGCGTTGGCACGCCGCCACCGTCGTCACCCAGATCGAGTGCGATCCCGACGACCCCGCGTTCAAGAACCCGACCAAGCCGATCGGCCCCTTCTACACCGAGGAGCAGGCCAAGGAGTTCATGGCCGAGGATCCCTCCAAGGTCTTCGTCGAGGATTCCGGCCGCGGCTGGCGTCGCGTCGTCGCTTCCCCCGATCCCAAGAAGATCGTCGAGGCTGACTCCATCCTCAACCTGCTCGACAACGAGTTCATCGTCATCGCCTGCGGTGGCGGCGGCATCCCCGTCGTCCGCGACTACGAGAACAAGGGCTGCTACAAGGGCGTTCCCGCCGTCATCGACAAGGACCTGGGCGGCGAGCTGCTGGCCGAGGACTGCGACGCCGACGTTCTGTTCCTGCTGACCGCCGTTGAGCATGTCGCCATCAACTTTGGCAAGCCCAACCAGGAGGAGCTCGAGGACCTCACCGCCGACGAGGCCGAGCGCCTGGCCGACGAGGGCCAGTTCGGCAAGGGTTCGATGGAGCCCAAGGTCCGCGCTGCCATCAAGTTTGCGCGTTCCCGCAAGGGCCGCACCTGCATCATCGGTGCCCTGGACAAGGCCGCCGAGACCATGGCCGGCCTCTCCGGCACCCGCATCCACGAGTAGTCTCTACTCTGTTGCCTCTCTCGTGGGCGCCAGGCAAGACGCCCACAAACTAGCCTCTCTTCATGAGCCCCGCAGTCCGCTCCGACTGCGGGGCTTTTGCTATTCACCTAGTCCCCGATGGGTGAGTAGTCATTGGGGACGTTCTTAAACGACTAGTCAAACAAGAACGTCCTCAATGACTACTAATTTAAATCTGTCCCCAATGACTGCGGAAAGCGCATCTCACACCGACGCATTGCTTTCGGGCCCTCTCCCCAGGCTCTCCATAGCTCAGCTGGACTCCCCGCAACCTGTTCCGAGTTGGCGGAACGAGCGCGACGTGGAGTGTCATTCTTTACCGCGTTAGACTAGACGCAGGGAAAGGAGGAGGACATGGATGCTCGCGTCAAGCAGCTTGTAAATATGATCGAGGACGCTCAGCCTGTCGCTGTCGCGGTACTTGCCAAGCGTCTCGAGGTAAGCGAGCGCGCCGTGAGAAACTATATCCATCGCGCAAACGACAGCCTTGCAGGGGTTGCACGCATCGTTGGCAGCAAGGGGCAGTATCGTATCGATGTTGCACGTGCAGATGAGCTTGCTCGCTTGCTAGACGGTGCGGCTCTGGCCCATCCGGGCATTCCTGATACGCGCGATGGCCGTGTGTCCTTCCTTCTTAACGACCTCCTCATGCGGTCCCAGTGGGTGACGATTGAGGAGTATGCGGATTTACTCTACGTTTCGGCGCGGACTCTGTCCAATGACATGCGTCTGGTAGAGCAGAAACTCGCCCAATTTGACTTAACGCTCGAAAAGCGCCCACGCTACGGAATCCGCGTTGCGGGCGGGGAGTCACAACGGCGCCTGTGCCTGGCCTCGCTGGTGAGGCCCGTGTTGCCCGACACCGACGATGCAAAGCTCGCCGAGCGCCTGCGGGCCATCGCCGCATGTGTGGACGATGCCCTGACGGCCTCGCCCGTCACGGTGAGCTCGCTGGCATCCCGCAATCTCATCATGCATCTTTACATTGCTCTTGGCCGCATCGAGCAGGGCTGCTATGTCCCAGCTGCAGAATCGGACGTTCAAAAACTGGAGGGAACGCGCGAATACGCCGCGGCTTTCCAGATTGCCGCAAACATCAAGGATGCCCTGGGCGTGAGCATGCCCCGAGAAGAGGTTGCCTTTATCGCAATCCATTTGCTCGGCAGGGGCACGGGCGTGCCCGAGAAGGGCTCTGCCGTTATCTCGGACGAGATGTGGGAGATTGCTTCCGAGATGGTACGTGCGGTCAACGATGAGTTTAGGTTTGACTTTAGCGGCGATCTTGAACTTCGCATGAACCTTGCTCGGCATATCGGCCCTCTGGGCTATCGCCTTGAATATCACATGCATATGGATAACCCCATGCTGCCCGATATCAAGACGAGGTTTCCGTTGGCCTATTCGATGGCAGCTGGCACCTCGCAGGTACTCGAGCGTCATTTTGGCAGCCAGCCCTCTGATGAAGAGCTCGGCTACATCGCCATGGCATTTGCCCTGGCCCTCGAGCAGCAAGCCGACCAGCCGCGTCGCAAGCGCATCCTGATCGTGTGCGCCTCGGGAGCGGGAAGCGCCCGTATGCTCGAGCACCAGTACCGCAAGCAGTTTGGCATGTATATCGATTCGATTGAGACATGCGATGTCGCCCGCGTGGGAACGTTCGATTTTTCGCACATCGACTACGTGTTCACAACGGTGCCGCTCAACGTCAAGTTGCCCGTGCCCGTCCGCGAGGCCGATTTCTTCTTGGAGACGAGCGATGTCAACGCTATCCGCAAGGTGCTGAGCGACGACACTGCGCAATCGGACTCCGTAAGCTCTTTCTTTAGCCGTGCCCTGTTCTTCAACCGCGTTGAGGCGTCGTCGAAGCAGGCCGTTCTCCGATATCTCTCCGAGCGCGCCGTCGAGAGCGGCCGTGTCGATGCCCAGTTTGCCCAAGAGGTCGCCGAGCGCGAGAGCGCGAGTGCCACCTCGTTTGGCAATGGGGTAGCCATGCCCCATGGGATGCATCCCTTGAGCGCCGAGGCCTTTGTTACCGTGGGCCTGCTCGAACATCCCATTCTTTGGGACGAATACGGCCATGAGGTCGATATCGTCTTTATGGTGTCGTTTGCCCGGTCGGGCGGCGATGAGGCGCGGATCTTGAGCTCACTGCTCGCCGAGATCTTTATGGACCGCCAGGGGGTCGAGCGCCTACGCGAGCGCCGGTCTTGGCATGAGCTGATGGCGCTTGTGCAAGCGCATACGGCTTAAGACTTCTTTTGTCGATAACCCTGTCTGTCTACCTGCAATAAACCTCGAGGATTGCGGGCGGGAGATAGGCGTTTCGAATATTCAAGTACAAACCAAACATCACGGGAGAGGAGACCGTTATGGACGATCAGGGAACCGAGATGGTTTCGTTTCAGCTGGTCGCTGCGGCGGGAGAGGCACGCAGCCTTGCCTTCGAAGCCCTTGAAAAGGCAAAAGCGGGGGATTTTGACGCCGCCGCCAAACTCATGAAGCAGTCAAAGGATGCGGGAATCAAGGCTCACCACATCCAAACGCAGCTGCTTTCGACTGAGGCAGCGGGCGAGCATCTGTCGGTGGATGTGTTGCTGGTCCATGCTCAGGACCACCTCATGTGCTCCATGCTTGCTCAGGAGCTCGTGCAGGAGCTGATCTGCCTGTATGAGTGCACTGCAACCAAGAACGCCTAGCGGCGTGCGGTGACTATCCAACCAATCAATGCGAAGGGAATCCCTTATGAAGATCCTTCTTGTTTGCGCAGCTGGTCTGTCTACAAGCATTCTGATGAAGAAACTCGAGAAATATGCGGAGCAAAACGGCATCGAGCTCGATATCGATGCGGTGGGTATCGGCGAGTATCAGGAGACGTGCGCCAATTATGACGTGCTGCTCTTGGGGCCGCAGGTGTCCTACCAGCTCAACACCGTCAAGCAGGGGAGCGGTAAGCCGACCGCGGTCATCCCCGCACAGGACTACGGCATGGGCAACGCCGCCAACGTGCTGGCACTCGCCCAGTCGCTGTTGGGTTAGGAGGCGACCATGGAGAAGTTCATGACCCTGCTTCAGGAAAAACTGACCCCTATCGCCAATTTCTGCGGCACCGAGCGCCACTTTGCCTCCATGCAAAAGGGCTTTATGAGCGCGATCAGCTTCATCTTGGTATCTGCCGTCTTTATGATCCTCGCCAACCCGCCGGTCACGGCCGACCTGGTGGCGCAGGGCGGGTTCTGGTCCGTCTTTGGCCCTTGGCTCGATTTTGCGACGGCCAATAAGCTCACGCTGCTCATCCCCTTCAATATGACGATGGGCATACTGTCGGTGATCGTGACGTTCGCAATCGCATATAACCTGGCGGGCACCTACAAGATGCCCAAGCTTAACGCCGGCATGACCTCGCTGGTGATGTTCCTGATCGCCGCGGCGCCGTCGTCCTACTACCAGCTTGCTGACGAGTCCGTGCTCCAGGCGGTCCCCTGCACCTATCTGGGTGCGCAGGGCCTGTTTACCGCCATCATCGTTGCCTTGGTCTCCGTCGAGGTCACGCGCTTCTGCCAGACCAAGGGCATCACCATCAAGATGCCCGATGGCGTGCCGCCGTTTTTGTCCGAAACCTTTGGCGCCATCGTACCTATGCTCGCCAACATCCTCATCTTCTTTGGCGGCAACCTGCTGATCCAGATGATCGATCCCGCGCTGTCCATCCCCTCGGTTATCGAGAAGCTGCTCGCTGCCCCGCTTTCCGTCGCAGTTGACTCTGTGCCCGGCGCACTGCTTATCTGCTTCATGACGCTGCTGTTTTGGTGCTTTGGCGTCCACGGCAACATGATCGTAATGCCCATCACCGCCCCGGTCTCGCTTGCCGCCTTTGCCGCCAACGCCTCGCTCTATGCTGCCGGGCAGCCGCTTGAGTTCCACCCGGTGCTCATGTCGTTGGCCATCAACCTCATCGGCGGCACGGGCGTAAACACCCAGATGCGCGGG
>CABUAL010000123.1 GCA_902489515.1 uncultured Collinsella sp.
TGCCGCCTCGCCGCCATTTGCAAAAATCTCGACAATCGTAGTGTCCGAAAGCACGCGCAGGTCGCGAAGCTCGCTGAGCTCGATCGACCTCTGGTCGCGCCCATAGCCTTCGTCACCCATGTCGAGGGTAAGCATCCCGCCTGCATAGCGCACAAAGACACCCTTGCGGATTTCGAGCTCGACCATCTTGGTGCCCTCACAGGAAACCACAAGATCAAACAGGCGGCCCGGCTCCTCAACGGTTTCACCGCCTGTCGCGCGAACGCAGTCGCCGCGCATCCTCTCAATCTCGTGCGCCGGCTGCTGGCAGAGCTTACCATCGCGCATGCTCAGCTCTCGCGGCACCGTCAACGCGCACTGCCACCCGCGCGCCACCGTCGGGTTTTCCGCCGTCGCATCGGGGCAACCCGACCATCCGATCATCAAACGCCGGCCTGCAGCATCCTCAAAGGACTGCGGAGCATAGAAATCAAAACCGGCATCGACCATCGGGGGCATGCCCTGCCCGACGATTTTAAAGCTCGGCGCCTCCCAATCGGCCTCGATGGGGAACCACACGCACTGATGCGGATTGCGGTAACGCCAACCATCGGCAGGCACACCCTGCGGACAGCAAACGAGAACAAGCTCACCATCGAGCTCAAACAGATCGGGGCACTCCCACATAAAGCCAAAGTTCTCGTCCAGCTCAATGCGCGTCGCATAGCTCCAGACCCCTAAATCACGCGAAGTATAGACAAGCACGCAGCCACGGTCGTCTTTCGTACGAGCGCCCAGAACCATGTAGTAGATACCATCGTGCTCAAGGATCTTGGGGTCGCGCACGTGCGTACCGATATCGTCGGGGTAATCGACTGGTCCAACAGCCATGCGCTTCTCGCCCAATTCGTCGGGATTCTCGGCAACCATATGAATCTGGTTTTGCTCACGGCCCGTCAACACGTAGTCGTAATCATCGCGGTCAAAATGCTTGACGTTGCCGGTATAGAAGTAGTGAATCTTGCCATCACGTACAAAGGCAGAACCAGAATACGCTCCGCTCGAATCCAAATCGGAATCGGGGAACAGCACGGGGCCGTGATTCTCGTACGTCACAAAATCCTTTGTCGTCAGATGGTTCCAAAGCACTGGACCGCCATGCGCAGCATCGAAAGGATCGTATTGATGATAGATGTGATACGTATCACCAATCTGAACCAAACCGTTGGGGTCGTTGAGCCAGCCAAGCTCAGGCTCCACATGGAACAGAAGCCTATCGGGGTCGGACGCGATGCGAGCCGCCGTCTCATCCTGTCCGGCACGCCACTGCTCATAGTCCGCGCGTGTCACCTTGTTTTTTTGATTTAACATCGCCGTTGACTTTCTCGTCTATGGGGAAGGACGCTCGACTCACACGAGTCGAACGCCCTTCCTCAAATGAACTTATCCTCAGATTACACTGAACGGCTCAACTAGAAGCTAACGTCGAAGCCAGCGCCAGCGCCCTCTTCATCGGTGGTCGGCACGCCCTTTGCCTTGTTGTAGGCAAAGATCAAGACGATCGGCACGATAAAGGCGATGAGATTGCCAGCCACATACCACACGAGGGTCTCGGGCGTGACGATGAGCAGGCCAAGCACGCCGGTCAGACCCTGACCGATAGCGCGCACCTCAAAGAGCTTGACGAAGGCACCGCCGCAGCCTGCACCGATGCATGCGCAGATGAACGGAATGATCGAATAGCGCATGTTTGCAGCAAAGATAGCGGGCTCGGAGATTCCGACCAGCGTCGGGATAAAGGACGACATGCAGATGTTGCGCTCTTTGGAGTGCTTCTTGTGAATGAGGTACATACCGATGGCGCCGCCGCCCTGGGCGATGATGGAAACCGACCAGATGGCCTGGATGTAGTTGAAGCCAGTCGTGGCAACAAGGTTTGCCTCGATACCCTGGATGAACTGATGCGTACCGGTAACGACGAGCGGCTGCAGGAACGCGGCGAAGACAAAGGCACCAAAGACGCCCATCCTGTTGTACAGGATATCGATTACGCCGGCGAGGACGTCACCGATCAGGTTACCGAGCGGGCCGAACACGGTGAACAGGGCGACGTTAGCAAGAATCAGGGTAACGGTCGGGACAAAGACGAACGAAACGACCTCGGGGATGTACTTCTGGGCAATCTTTTCGACCTTGGCCATAAACCAGGCGGTCAGAATTGCAGGGAACACGCCGCCCTGGAAAGCAACCATGGGAATGGAGAGCGGACCAAAGTTCCAGTACTCAGCACCCGTCGGGTCCATAACGAACGTGTTGCGGTTCATAAGGCTCGGGTGAACCATGACGATACCGACGAGGATGCCCAGGATCGGGTTACCGCCAAAACGCTTGACTGCGCTGTACATAACCAGGACAGGCAGGTAGTCGAACGTGGTGGCGATAATGGCAAAGAAGCTTGCGAGGTTCTTGAGGAACTCGCTGTGATCGGCGAGGCTGCCCTCCATGCCAAAGAGGCCGTTGGCAACGATCAGCGACTTAAGGCCGATGATGATTGCAGCGCCGACGAAGGCGGGAATGATGGGGATAAAGATGTCCGAGAATACCTTGAGGACCGAGAAGAACTTGCCCTTCTTGTCCGCCTCGGCGCCCTTGACCTCGGAAGCGCTGATCTCCTTAACGCCCGTCAGAGCCATAAACTCATCGTAAACCTTGTTGACGGTACCGGTACCGAAGATGATCATGAGCTGGCCGCTGTTGTACAGCACGCCCTTGACGCCATCGATGTTCTCGAGCTCGGCCTTGTTGTATTTGCTCGTATCCTTGAGCACCAGACGCAGACGGGTCACGCAATGCGTGGCGCCCTCGATGTTCTCCAGTCCGCCGACGTTGTCGACGACTTGCTGGGACACTGCCTTGTAGTCCATGTTCCTCTCCATTCCTTTTCTAAATCATAAAACGGTTCGTTGCCGCTACAGAGACGCGATCGTTGCGTTTGCGCACTTGAGCGCACCGTCGGTGACGGTAAGCGCCACACCCTGGCCCTGCTTGTTGCAGAAGCGAGCGTTGAGCGCAACATCATCGACAAAGATGGTCGCGATGTCGTCGTCGACGACCAGACGCACATGGTGAGTGCCCTCGCCCTTAAAGAACAACGGACGCTCGAGGCCCATGTTGTTGACCTGGAACCACGGGTACTGGGGAGCCGGCGTGAACTCGAGCTTGCCCTCGCGCAGGTTGGCGCGGAACTCATAGGCAAGACCAGTCTCGGCGTCCTCGGCGAACTTGACCGAGAAGCCGGCAGCGTTACCGCCGAGCTCAATGTCGGCATCGAGCAAGTAGGTGGAGCCGGCATCCGCGGCGAGCACCTGCTCGACCTTGCCCGACTCGCAGGAAAGCTCAAAGGTCTCGACAGCCTTGCCCTCGCCAAAGGCGCCAAGCATGCTGTCGGGGAGCTTGGTGCCGAGCGTTCCGTCGGCACGCTGAACGATCTCGAGGGGCATAAAGGTGCCACCCCATAGGTAAGAGCTGGGGTCGCCGCCCTCGTCACGCGTAGGAACCCAACCAAAGAGAACGCGACGCTCGCCATCGAATGCGGTGCGAGCGGCGTAGTACGCGCGGCCGTCGAAGGAGTCGTCAGCGGGGGTAATCCAAGGACCGTTGATGGACTTGGACATGCGGTAACGGGTCTTGTTGCCGTCGCTGTACTCGGAAAAGACGAGGTACCACCAGTCGCCCATCTTAAAGAGATCAGGCATCTCAAACATGGTGTACAGGCCCGGGTTCCACCAGTCGCCCTGGAACTCCCAGTTGGTCAGATCCTTGGAGGTGAACTTGACCAGGCGGCCGGTCATCAGACGCTTGTCCTCGCCCACACGCGTGCCGAGGATGAGCATGTACTCCTCGTTCTCCTCATCCCAAAGCACAAAGGGATCGCGCCAGTTGCGGTCATCGTAACCCTCCTGGGGCGGAAGCAGCGTCTCGGCGATGTTCTTCTCCCACTTGACGGCGTCGTCGCTCGTTGCGTGAAGAAGAACCTGCTTCATCAAACGTGCGCGGACCTTATCGCGATTGCAACCAGTGTAGAGCGCATGGTACTTGTCGCCCACCTTAAACACCGTGCCGGCATAAATGTACTGGTCGACTTCCTCGTCGCCGCCGCGCTCAAGGCTCTCGCCAAAGTCCTTGTAGTTGACGAAATCCTTGGTCGTAGCGAGTGCCCAGCCAAACGGCTCTCCGAAAGGTTCGGGGTTACGCGTGTCACGCTGATGATAGAGATAGAACGTGCCGTCCTCGCCGTACGGCATGATGTCGCCTACCCAAATTCCCTCAGGCTGGTAATACACCTTGTGCATCCGAGACTTCCTTTCCACGACATACTAACTCGGTACAATGGCAAGATATGTCAATCGTTTTCATATGTCAAACGTTTTCACACCAATACGTCTTTTCGCAGTTCCAGTCGTCGGCAAACGGTTGACATATGCCGGTGAACGGTCATCAGAGGCGTTTGAGGAATTCTTTTGGCACGGGATGAACTACGCGGTTTTGCCCTCAATGAGTTCAACGGGGAGCTTGATATTCGATTCGGGATTATCGCCGTTAATAAGAGCGATGATGGATTGCGCCGCGAGCTCTCCGATGCGATCGATATCTTGACGTATGGTTGTTAAGTCAGGCATAAACGTCATAGTTCGGCGGGCACCATCCGCGCCCACGACCTTAATATCGTCTGGAGCGCTCAAGCCGCGCTGCTTCATCACGTTGAGACAGATGGCCGCCATCGTATCGTCTCCCGCAAAGATGCCGTCAATATCGGGGTTCTCATCGAGGATCTTCGCAACGACCGCGCCCTTTTCGTCGTCGGGCTTAACGAACTCAACCTCACGGACAAGCGCGGACAAACCGGCCTGCTCAACAACATCGAGGTAGGCATCGGTACGCTTATTGGCAGGCATGCGCATGCGGCTATTGCTGCGCAGGCACAGGATACGCCTGCAGCCGTCATCAATCAGACGGCGCGTGGCGAGCTCGCCGATGCCATAGCTGTCACTTGCAATCTGGACAGAGCCCTCGCCGAGATCGCAGTCGATGCCAACCAGGCTCAAGCCCATCTCGGCATATGCCTCGGCACCGATATTGAGGGAGTTGACGATGACACCGTCAACCATATTGCGGCGGAGCATGTCAATATAGGAACGCTCAAGATCGGGTCGATTGGCGCTGTTGCACAGCAACATCTTAAAGCCGTTTTCCGCTAACGTGCGCTCGACCGCCTGCACAACCTGAGCATGGAACGGGCTGCTCACAAAGGGAACGATCATACCGATAAGATTCAGGCGACCGTTGAGCATGGCACGGGCGATATCGTTGGGCGTATAGTTGATGCGCTCCATCGCGGCATGGACCTTATCGCGGGTCTCTTGGCTAATATAGCCGCGATTATTAAGCACGCGAGATACCGTAGTAGGCGAAACCCCCGCCACCGCTGCAACTTCCTTGATGCCAGGCTTAGCAGAATCCTTAGAACGAGCGCCCTCGCGAGCCATAGCACCCTCCCCCATCAACATGTCAAACGTTTACATACGAACAAAGCATACCCCAACAACAGCGGGAAGACGGTAACAGCACAAGTAAGTAAACGACTCATCCAAATAATTAGGAGAGTTCCGCCTAAAGGGTGACTCCAAAGGACCCCACATGGCCGGTTTTGGGTTATTTTCCAAAACATCCCGCACTGATATCTTCTGTATTGAAGACGTCGATGGTGCACCCGTATACCATTGA
>CABUAL010000124.1 GCA_902489515.1 uncultured Collinsella sp.
TTCGCGTCTCCTTTGATAAAGACCGGCTCGGTCGCCCGAGCCGCATCGCAGACCTGCTATGTTCAGACTTAGATTTTATAACCCATTAACGCGCATATATACATACGGAATCGAAAAACTGTATGTCCGAGCGCTCTGATGCGCCAATTGCCAAGGAGTGTCCCCAACTGCCGGCAGGAAAGGAACGTTCCTATCTGCCATCTACGCGCTTGGCCATCCAGGCGTGGGGCTGGCCCTCGTCTTCGTAGTCCACCGGGGCAATCTGCGTGTAGCCCGCCTTGGCATAGAGCGGCAGCACGTATTCCTGAGCATGCAGCTTAATGAGCTTGGCGCCGGCATCACGCGCGCACGTATCACTGGCCTCGACAATCTTGCTCGCCAAACCGCGACGGCGCATGCTCGGCAGCACGGCCACGCGCCCCATAATGTAGGTCTCCCCCGCCGCGACACCTTCGTCCAAGTCGCACGCCGGCGACACCGGAGCCTCTGCGTCAGCCGCGTGCTCAAGCTCTTCGGGAAACACGCGCGAGCAACCGGCAAGCTCGCCGTCTACATAGAGCGTCACATGAATGCAGTTCGGATCCTCGTCGATAGCGTCGAACTCATTCTCGTAGCCCTGCTCGTCCATAAAAATGACGCGGCGCACCAACGCCGCGTCATCAAAGCATCCCGTCTTAAGTTGGATATCCATGGCTGCCCTTTCATTCAATGCGAACGTTAGGGACAGATTTTAGCGAAAATGAGCTCCGCGCACGCTAAACTTCGCGCGAGCCTTCGCCAGGCAATCGTAATGACCCACGTTATGGGCATCGCTCGCGATGAAGCTGTACAGGTTCTGATCGAACAGGCGCTGTGCCGGCTTTTTCTCGCGACCAAAGCGACCGCCGGCAATAAAGTCCGCCGAAGCCTGCAGCTTGCAGCCCATATCGACCAGGCGCTCCGCCACGCTTACATCCTTTTGAACCGCACGATAGCGCTCAGGATGAGCGATGATCACCTGGTAGCCACGGCACTGCAAATCGTAAATCGTGTTCTCGTACTCTCTAAACGCATACGCATCGGCATGCGTCGAAAGCTCGAGCAGAAACTCGTTGGTCCCATCGAAATGCAAGTGCTCCGCGGCATCGATACCAAGCTCAACGAGCTTTCGATGGTTGACCTCGAAGCCCATCTGGAGCGGAAAACCGTCAGCGTTATCGCGCAGCAGCTCAAAGGCATCCCACATCTTGTCGTAATCAAAATAGGGATCACGGCAGTGAGGAGTGCAAACAATTCTGGTTACACCAGCCCGCTTGGCAGCCTCGAGCATCGCCAAGCTCTCATCGAGATCGGCGGCGCCGTCGTCTACACCCGGCAAGATATGGCAATGAATGTCACGCATAGGTCAGCCTTAATCAACTAAACGTTTGCTCGGTTGGTGAAGATGCCCTTTTTGGAAGTCCCCTGATCGTCGGAGCCCTTCTTCACCTTCTTACCGTCCTTGGTGTAGTAGGAGTAGTAGTACTCGCTGGTCTCGGTCTCGCAGTAGTTCATAACGGTACCGATGAGCTTGACCTTCTCGGACTTTTTAAGCTGACCGATGGCGTTGAGCGCCTCCTCGCGCTTGGTGAAATCCTCACGCACCACGAACAGCGTGCCGTCGGTCAGGCTGGCAATCTCGGCAGCATCGATGAAGGTGCCGACCGGGGGAGCATCAAAGATGACGTACTGGAACTTGGCGGACAGCGCCTTTACCAGCTTGGCAAAGCGGTGAGAGACGATGATGTCGGCAGGATTGGGAATGTGCGGCTCGGCATCGAGGAAGTAAAAGTTCTTCTGACCCGTCTCGACAATTGCCTGGTCAATGGAGATCTGCTCGGAAAGGACCGCATAGAGTCCGCCGCGCGAACGAACGCCGAGCATATCGGAAAGGGACCTGCGGCGCATATCGGCCTCGACCAGAAGCACGGACTTGCCGCTCGTGGCGATTGCCTGAGCAAGGTTAATGGAAACCGTAGACTTGCCCTCGTTGGGAATCGAGGAGGTAACGGTGATGGTGCGGATGGGGTCGTCCACGCTCGCAAAGCGGATGTTGGCCAGAAGGGTCTTGGCGGCATTCTGTACAACGAGCTTGTCGGTGTTCTTTGCCTTAGCCATGCCTATTTACCACCTTTCATAGCCGGAATTCGGCCAACAACGGGAATGCCCAGGAGCTCTTCTGCCTCTTCGGCACCGCGGATGCGGGTATTGAGCATGTCTGCCAAAACGACATAGGCGACTGCGATAAAGATACCGGCGAGGAACGCGACGGCAATATACAGCGTGCGCTTGGGGCCGCTGGGGGCTTCGGGGGTCTTAGCCTCGTCGATAACGTTGATGCTCTGGGCAGCGCCGACGTTCTGAGCGACCGTACTCACCGAGCTGGCCATGGCCTTTGCGACCTTAGCCGTCTCCTTGGCATCGGTGCCGGTAACCGAAAGCGTAATGACACGCGTGGTGGTCTCGGAGGAAACAGACACCTTGTAGTCATCCAGATCAGTGAGGCCCAGTTCATTGGCTGCGCCGCTCTTAACGCTATCGCTATCCAGCAGCGTGGCGATATCGTTGGAAAGCATCTGACTCGCCGAGAGATCGTTGTAGCTCATCTGACCGCTATCGTCGGTCTTGGCGAGAATGTACATGCTCGTCGTCGCGGTATAGGTGTTGTCCATCGCAACGAAGGACACGATACCCATGGCGATCGCGCAGACCACCGGAAGGGTGATGACCAGCTTGAGGTGCTTCTTCAGCAGCTGGAACAGTTCGAGAAGGGTCATGCAGCTTGCCTTTCATTTCCCCAGTTCGGATTGACAAAACTGTCCGTATGTTATCGCATCTTTTTACCGAGACCAAACTCTATACATAAGAAACAGGCTCTCCTGTAAAAATGTCGGAAGCAATCGTAAAATTGCACAACAACGCCGCACCCGAAAGTCAAATGCGGCGTCTGCATCAATATCTATGTTGTATCGCTATGCGAATGGCTCGTCCTGCCGTATGGGAAACGTCACCGTAATGGTGGTTCCCACGCCCAACTCGCTCGACAGATCGAGCGTGGCGTGATGATACAGGGCCGCATGCTTGACAATTGCAAGCCCCAGACCGGTTCCGCCGCGCGCCTTGGACCTACTCTTGTCCACGCGATAGAACCGCTCAAATACCTTGCCCTGTTCTTCAGGCGCGATACCGATTCCCGTGTCGGCGACCGCAAGGAACGGATGGCCTTCGTCGTTGGTGCCGCACTGCAGCGTAACCGCACCGCCGGGTCGATTGTAGCGGATGGCGTTGCTCGCCAGATTATAGATGAGCTCGTCAATCAAGCGCGACACGCCTTCGATGACCACAGGCTTGGTCTCATGACTTATCGTCACATTCGCCTGACGGGCGACCTGTTCAAGACGCTGCTCAACCGCGTAGATGGCACGCGAGAGCTCAATAGGCTCCGTGGAACCAATGGGCACCGCCTCGCCCTCAGTTGCACGCTCGGCCTCGTCCAAGTTAGACAGCGTAAGGATATCGTTGACAAGCGCTGCCAAGCGGCCCGCCTCACGATAGATGCGACCGCCAAAGTTGCGCAGGTCGCCCTCGCCCTCGACCATGCCGTTTGCGATGAGCTCGGCATAGCCCGAAATCGCCGTAAGCGGCGTCTTGAGCTCATGGGTGATATTCGCCGTGAACTCGCGGCGCATACGGTCGTTGTCCGCTAGCACCGCCATTTGGCGCTTGAGTTCCTGGCGCTGCGACTCGATACGCTCAAGCATGGGGACCATCTCGGCATAGGCGTGCTCATAGCTACGGCGTGGGTGGTCCAAATCCACCTCTTGCAACGGCGCGATGATGGCACGGGACTCGCGGCGCGCCATAAAAAACGAGAGTACCGCACCCGCTGCTGCGATAAGCAGCATCGGCGCCACCATCGACAGCAAAATCGCCGTAACGCCAGGCTGGGCCTGCGCCAAGCGGACAACCTGGCCGTTATCAAGGGCGACGGCGCGATACAGCATAATCTCGTCGAGCGTAGAGCTTGCGCGCTCCACGGAACCCAAACCACTCTCAAAGGCCTCGATGACCTCGGGGCGATCGCCATGGTTGGGCAGTGCGGAAGGCGACGCCTCGTTGTCGTAGGCAACCGATCCATCCTTGTTAATCAGCGTGATTCGCAAGTCCTCGCGATCAAGGCTACGCAAGAACGGGATGGGCTCCTGCTGTTCGTCGAGAGCGGCAGCAATGAGCTCGGTTTCCTGCGCCAGATTGGTACTCGTGGCATCCGCCAAGGTGTTTTGCACAAAGAACGCACCCAGCACCGTAAACGCCACGATAACCGCCATGGCGCAGACAAAGATCGTCACAAAAACGCGGTGCGACAGCGTATGTTTTCCCTGGGGGGCGAAGACCACGGGTTACTCCTCCGATGCAGTGGCCGCGGTGTCGTCACCTTCGGCACCATCACCGGCAGAAGGCTCGGCCAAGCGGTAGCCCACGCCGCGCACGGTCTCGATGGCGCTGGCATGCTCGCCCAGTTTTTGGCGAAGCGTCTGCACGTGCACGTCAACGGTGCGCGAACCGCCGTCGAAGTCCCAGCCCCACACGCTCTGCAGCAACGACTCGCGGGTAAAAACCACGCCGGGCTTGCGCATGAGGTACTCGAGCAGGTCGAACTCGCGCAGGGTGAGCTTAAGCGGCTCGCCGGCAACGGTCACCTCGCGATGGCTGGGCGAGAGCACGATGTCGCCCACGCTGAGCACATCGCTCGCCTGCTTGACCATGCCGCCGCGACGCAGCAGTGCGCGGCAGCGGCTCGCAAGCTCCATGAGCGAAAACGGCTTAGTCAGGTAATCGTCGGCACCGCCATCGAGCGCCATCACCTTGTCGAGCTCGGTATCCTTGGCGGTAAGCATCATGATGGGCACCGTCGCCGTCAGGCGATCGGCACGCAGTCGACGCATAATCGCCAAGCCATCGGTATCGGGCAGCATGATGTCGAGCAGGACGGCATCGGGTACCCGTCGCGCCACGGCAGCCTTAAACTCACCGTCGCACGAAAAGCCTTCGGCCTCAATCCCCTGCTTGCGCAGTGCATAGACCGTCAAATCCCTGATGTTGTCATCGTCCTCGACGTAATAGATCATGTTGAACCCCTTTGCGGCCGGCATGACCGCATCTTAACCCTAAAGGTACCTTTACTAGATGGTATCAGCCAAAACGTCCCGTCAAATAATCCGCCGTGCGCGGATCGGTCGGATTCTTGAAGAGTTGCGCGGTGGGCGCGTGCTCCACCAGCTCACCCAGCAAAAAGAATGCGACCGAATCGGAGATACGCGCCGCCTGCTGCATATTGTGCGTAACGACCACGAGCGTGCAGGTCTCTTTGAGCTCGCAGGCCAGCTGCTCCACCACCAGCGTCGACACAGGGTCGAGTGCCGAGGTCGGCTCGTCCATCAGTAGAATGTCGGGCTGCACGGCAAGTGCGCGGGCGATGCACAGACGCTGCTGCTGGCCGCCCGAAAGACCCAGACCCGACTCTTTGAGCTTGTCCTTGACCTCATCCCATAGCGCAGCGCGACGAAGGGAGTCCTCGACCAGCTCATCCAGCGCAGCGCGATCGCGCACACCCATACCGCGCGGACCATACGCGACGTTGTCGTAGATGCTCATGGGAAACGGGTTGGGGCGCTGGAACACCATGCCCACGCGCTGGCGAAGGCGGCAGATGTCGTAGTCGCCCAGGATATC
>CABUAL010000125.1 GCA_902489515.1 uncultured Collinsella sp.
GATGGCGGCAGCCGCGACAGAGCGGATGCGGAACACGGCGCGGAACAGGTTGGTGCGCGGACGCAGGTGCTGCTGGGTGCGCAGGAACTCGACGGTTGCGCGCTTCTTCTGCAGTGGGTAATCCGGGGCGCTGACGCCCTCGACCTCGATGGAGGTGGCAGAAAGCTCGAAAGGCTGGGGCGCATCGGGGGTCAGCTTGACGGTGCCGGTGCAAATGAGTGCGGCCGAGACGTTTTGATGGGCGATCTCGTCGTAGTTGTCGAGTGCCTCGCGGTTCATGACGACCTGCAGGTCGCGGAAGCAGCTGCCGTCGTTGAGCGTAACAAAGCCAAAGTTCTTCATGTCGCGGACGGACTTGACCCAGCCGGCGACGGTGACGGTCTGGCCGCCGAGCGACTCGGCATCGGCATAGAGCTGCGCGATTTTGGTGCGGTTCACGTATCCTCCCATAACGGTTGAATGATAGTTATCCATACAGTTCGATATTCTAGCAGCTCGGCTCATTTGGGCTATACAGATAAGGCATTGGCGGGATGGTTTTTCAAACGAAAAGCGCCCGCGGCCTAATGGTCGTGGGCGCTTGACGAGGTGCCTTTTGGCTGTGTGGCGCGGGGCCTGGCTACTTGGTCTTGGCAACCAGCAGCGGGTCGCCAAGCTTGACGAGCGGGTTGCCGCCGATAAGCGTTCCAGACTCGCCGACATGGTCGATGCTCTTAAGACGATCGAGCTCGGAGACGATGACGGTCACGATGTCCTCGTGACCAGCGGCCTTAATGGCCTCGCGGTCGAAGCTGATGAGCGGCTGGCCTGCCTTGACCACATCGCCCATCTCGACAAAGCGGGCAAAACCCTTGCCGTTCATTTCCACGGTGCCCAGGCCAACATGGATGAACACGCGCAGGCCGTCCTCGGTAATCATGCCGATGGAGTGGTTGGTGACAGTGGTGGCACCGATGCGGCCGTTGGCGGGCGCATAGATGGTGCCGGTAATGGGCTCGATGCCATAGCCCTGGCCAAGCATGCCCGAGGCGATCGTCTCGTCGGGAACCTCGTTCAGGTTGACGAGCACGCCGTTGACGGGGGCATAGATGACGCCTTCGCGGGTAGCGAAGCTTGCTGCGGGCGGAACGGACGCCTCGCCGGTCGAGGTGAAGGTGGACTTAAGCGAATCGAGCAGACCCATAGTTGCCTCCAACTTAAATAGGCGCATATCGCGCGTTTGGTTTGCCGGAAACGTTTCATATGTGTTTCGCGGCTTTGTCAACGCCCCTATTCTACGCTGCTCAAAGATACCTCTGAACTGGGATTATGTGATATATCAGTTGAAGGGAAACTTATTGCCGGAGTGTTTCTGCGCCACGGGTTCAAGTGGGGTACGCTTGAAGGCAAAAAACAAGGGCGCTTAATTTGCGCGAAGGGAGCACATATGATTGTCGAGAACCATGCGCTGTGGGGCGAGGAGCCGACCGAGGAATATCCGGCGACCTTTACGTATTTGGGTGCCGAGCCGCTGCCCGATAAACCGAATGGCCGCCGCCCTGCCGTGATTATCTGCGGCGGAGGTGCGTTTACGCATATCGCTCCGCATGAGCAGGATCCCGTGGCGTTTGCGTTTTTGGATCACGGTTACCAGGCCTTTGTGCTCAACTATGTCACGAGTTCTACGGGTGACGTGAGCTTTCCGCACCCCCAGGCAGATCTTGCCAAGATGGTCGCCACGGTGCGCGCCAACGCCGACGAGTGGCATGTCGATCCTAAGCGCGTGTGCGTCGTGGGCTTTTCTGCTGGCGGCATGATTTGCGCCTCGCTGGCAACACAGTGGAAGACCGGCCCCTTTGCGGCACTTGCCGGGGCGCGTCCGGACGACATTCGTCCCGATGCCGTGGTGCTGGGCTATCCATTGCTCGACTTTGCCTATGTGCGCGACATGCAGACGCGCGATCCGCGCATTGACTTGCGTGTGCCCAAGACGGGCGGCAAGACGGGGCGCGATTTGCTCAACGACTACCTGTCGATGGTGACGGGCGGCGAGGCAACTGACGAGCATCTGGCCGACATCTGCCCCACCACGCATGTTTCGCGTCAGATGCCACCGACCTTTGTGTGGGGCGTGTCCGACGACAAGACGGCGCCGATCGCGCAGGTCTACCCGTTTGCGCAGCGCATGGCCGAGGAGGGCGTTGCATGCGAGATGCACGTCTTCGACCAGGGTGGTCACGGCCTTTCGCTCGGCAACGCCAACACCGCGGTCGACAACGAGGACAAGCAGGTGGCAGTCCGTCCCTGGATCCGCCTGGCCTTCCGCTTTCTGGAGCGCCATCTGTAAGAGGACGGGCATCCCAGCCCTTCAATAACTTGCGGTGAAATAGCTCCGATCTGGGGCATCAACCAGCCCATCCAGGAACTATTCCACCGCAACTTTGTTTTTGATGTCCCGTCTGGAAACTGCATCCCAGTTTTGCCTTTCAAGGTGGGACGCAGTTTCCCATAGGGCCTCGACTGGGAAAGCGCGTCCCGTTTCGAGCGGGGATTCTGGGATGCATTTTCCGTAAGAGGCCTGTTAGGGAAACCATATCCCGTTTCGAGCCAGAATTCTGGGATGTAGTTTCCCCGAGAGGCCTCATCGGGAAACTATGGCCCTGAACTCTCCTGCCTGTCCCCATCGCACCGATCTGTCGATTGAACGTCGTTGTGTGTTCGCGCTATCATGCATGGTTACAATTGGTTAGCCATGGCAAACGGTTAGCCATGGTGAACATAAATACAACGCCCTGTGGGCGCCGGGGGAGGAACACGGACGTGAAGCTCGATACACTCGAGATTGGAAAGGACGCCGTTGTCGCATCGGTGGCATCGGACGATCAGGCACTCCGACAGCATATTTTGGACATGGGTCTAACGCCGGGCACCGAAGTCTCCATGATGAAGTACGCCCCCATGGGCGATCCGCTCGAGATCCGCCTGCGTGGCTACGAGTTGACACTGCGCAAGGACGATGCCGCTCGCATCGAGCTCGTGGGTATTCACGACACCGATACGGGTCCGCGCGCTAACGCCGCAATCGGCACGACGGAGCATCCGGCCCTGGGCGAGGGGACGTATTCGCCCCGTGCGGCAAAGACGGCCGTGCCCGAGGGCGCGCCGCTGCACTTTGCCCTCGCCGGCAACCAAAACTGCGGCAAGACCACGTTATTCAACCAGCTGACGGGCTCCAACCAGCACGTCGGTAACTTTCCCGGCGTGACGGTCGACCGCAAAGATGGCACCATCCGTAACCATCCCGAGGCGAGCGTTACCGACCTGCCCGGCATTTACTCCCTGTCGCCGTACACAGGCGAGGAGGTCGTGAGCCGTCAGTTCATCCTCGACGAGCGTCCGGACGCCATCATCGACATCATTGACGCCACCAACATCGAGCGCAACCTGTACCTGACACTGCAGCTCATGGAGCTTGACCGTCCTATGGTCATCGCGCTCAACATGATGGACGAGGTGACCGCCAACGGCGGCGCCGTAGACGTCAACTTGCTCGAGAGCCTGTTGGGCGTGCCCGTTGTCCCCATTAGCGCTGCCCGCAACGAGGGCATCGGCGAGCTGGTGGACCACGCCCTGCACGTGGCGCGGTTCCGCGAGCGCCCTGGTCGCCTGGACTTTTGCGCGCCCGACGGTCCGGACGGCGGTGCGCTGCATCGCTGCATCCACGGCATTGCCAACCTGATCGAGGACCATGCCGTGACGGCGCACATCCCGGTGCGCTTTGCGGCGACCAAGCTGGTCGAGGGCGATGAGCTGGTAACCGAGGCGCTTCACCTGGATCGCAATGAGCTCGACGCTATCGAGCACATCATTACCCAGATGGAGGGCGAGGCCGGCACCGACCGCCTATCTGCGTTGGCCGATATGCGTTTTAGCTTTATCGGCGACGTGTGCGGGCGTTGCGTCGTCAAGCCGCACGAAAGCCGCGAGCACGTGCGCTCCGTCAAGATTGACCGCATCCTGACAGGTCGTTACACAGCCATTCCGGCGTTTCTGGTGATCATGGGCCTCGTCTTTTGGCTGACGTTTGGCGTGATCGGCGCGGCGTTGCAGGGACTCATGGAGGACGGCATCGCTGCCATCATCGCCTCGGCCGATGCGGGCCTCAAGGCGTTCGGCACCAACGACGTAGTGCGCTCGCTGGCTGTCGACGGCGTGCTTACGGGTGTGGGCAGCGTGCTGACCTTCCTGCCGATTATCGTCGTGCTCTTTTTGTTCCTCTCCATTCTGGAAGACTCCGGATACATGGCGCGCGTGGCCTTTGTCATGGATAAGGTGTTGCGTCGCTTTGGCCTGTCGGGCCGCAGCTTTGTGCCCATGCTCGTCGGTTTTGGCTGCACCGTGCCGGCTATCATGTCGACCCGTACGCTCCCATCCGAGCACGACCGCAAGATGACGGTCATGCTCACGCCGTTTATGAGCTGCTCAGCCAAGTTGCCGGTTTACGGCTTGCTGTGCGGGGCGTTTTTCCCGCAGGCGACGGTTCCCGCCATGGTCTCGCTCTATCTGATCGGTATCGTGGTCGGCTGTATCGCGGCTTTGGTGCTCAACCGCACGGCATTTAAGGGCGACCCGGTGCCGTTTATCATGGAGCTTCCCAATTACCGCCTGCCGAGCGTCAAGACGACGGTGATGCTGGCATGGGATAAGGCCAAGGACTTCATCACCAAGGCCTTTACCATTATCTTTGCCGCTACGGTGGTCATCTGGTTCCTGCAGACGTTCGATATCCGCTTTAATGTGGTCGCCGACCAGTCGCAAAGCCTGCTTGCCGGTCTGGGTAGCATCATCGCGCCGGTGTTGGCCCCGCTCGGCTTTGGCGACTGGCGCGCCTCGACGGCGCTCGTCACCGGACTTATCGCCAAGGAGAGTGTCATCTCGACACTCACGGTGCTTTTGGGTGCAACCTCGCCCGCGGCATTGTCAACCATGTTTTCGCCGTTTACCGCCTACGTGTTCTTGGTCTTTACGCTGCTGTACCCGCCTTGCGTGGCCGCTATCGGCGCTGTCAAGAGCGAGTTGGGCGCGCGCTATGCCGTGGCCGTATTCGCGTTTCAGGTCGCCGTTGCCTGGATCGTGGCGTTTGTCGTGCATTCGGCGGGCATATTGCTGGGGTTGGCTTAGTTATGAATTGACGGCGCAACCTCTGTGTATCGAATTGTTTTCGGCCCCGCATCTGTACTGACGGATGCGGGGCCGTTGCTATATAATCGCCTCCGCTCAAAACGATTGGAGACGTTATATATGACTCAGACAAGGCAAGACGGCATCACGCTCAAGCAGTGGCTCCCACTCGTCGGGCTCACCTGCTGTGCGTTCGTGTTCAACACGTCGGAGTTTATGCCCATTGGCCTTTTGACTGATATCGCCGCGTCGTTCTCGCTCACCGAGGCCCAGGCGGGCATCATGATCTCGGTCTATGCCTGGGGCGTCATGCTGCTGTCGCTGCCGCTCATGGTGTTCGCCTCGCGCTTTGAGTTCAAGCGGATGCTGCTGGGCGTGCTGGCTGTGTTCTCGCTCGGTCAGTTCCTGTCCGCTGTGGCGCCGACCTATCCCATCCTGGTCTGCGCGCGCCTGGTGGTCGCTTGCGCACATGCCGTGTTCTGGTCAGTCGCCTCGATTATGGCCTCGCGCCTGGTCGACACTCGCCACGGCGCGCTCGCCACTTGAG
>CABUAL010000126.1 GCA_902489515.1 uncultured Collinsella sp.
CCGAGGCTTCGGCCTTCCCTATCTCAGGGTTCCGTCGTATTCAACCATGGCGGGTTGCTTTGACAGGCGCCCTACGGCCGTCTTATAGACCTCGGAACGATCGCGCCGCCCTATTGCTACAATCTCGGCAATCTCAACCATTCCGTCCTCTCGGATTCGGAAAACCATTCTGAGTCCTGCATTCCGCCATTTAATCTTTTTGCAGCCGGCGAGCTCGCCGTGAAGCGGCGTTCCGATTTCATCAGCGCGCGTCTTTAATATTGCGACGGCAATACGGACGAGCCTGCGCTGGAATCCATCTAGTTTTTGATATTCCTTCTCGACGTCTCGATTCAAAAAGCCGACAACAAAATGCCCGCTCATTCGAAAAGGTCCTCGTCGAGAATCGCGTCCGGATCCATCGACTCAAGCTCCGCGAGGTCCTCGGCAGTTAAGGCGTCCTCAAACGGAACAAACTCATGCGGACCATGCTTGACTCGATTCGCAGCGATGCGATTTATCTCAAGTTCACGCAGATACTGCAGCGCGCCGTACATTTCCTCATAGGCAGCATAGTCGATAATCACGGTATCGATATCATTATGATCAGCAATGAACTGAGGCGCGCGTTTTGCGCGTTTACGAATGGTGGATAAGGACTTGCTTGCTTCGGTAGCAGAAACAACCTGGTCTTTTGTAAACACCGGTTTTTCCAGAACAAGTGGGGACATTTTGACCTCCAAAAAATAATCTGGATTATATTTCAAAGTATACTTCAAAATATAATCCAGACTTTTATTCAAAAGTTAAAAGCCTTATCGATTCTCGATGCTACCGATGTTTTTGAGCTCGATGGAGATGAGGCCGTTGGGCTCGTTGACGAACTCGATGTACTCGGAGTTTGAACCCATCTCGGCCGGGAAGCTGATCTCGATGCCCGTGTCGGTACTAATCTTGTGATTGCGTACGGCCGCGCGCTCGACTTGCTTGCGCTCCACGGGCACGCGCTCGGGCACCTTCTCCTCGGTCAGCGCCGCACGCACGCTCTCCTTGATAACCGGCTCGTCCTCAAAGACCTCATCGACGATATCCCAAGGCGGCAGCTCCTCGTCGTCTTCAACCTTCTCGGCAACGGCGGCTTTAACCTTGGCGAGCGCTACGGCCGTGTTGGCGCCGTGCTCCTCGGCGACTTCCTCGACCACGCGCGTCACCGTGTCGATGACCTCCTTACCCGAAACCCCCGTGTCGCACTGCAGCAGGCCGTCGGGAATGAGCATGCGGTCCTCGCCGGCAATCTTGCGCTTCTTATCCACATAGCCGATCTCCATGGTGCTTGCACGCACGATGGCATAGCTCGGCACCTTTTGCGAGGGGTTTGGCAAAATGGCGTAGTGGCGCGCGATGTCGTTACGAACCTCGCCCTCTTCGCGACCCACCTCGTGCATGAATGCCTGCTTGGAGCCCAGCAGCATCACGGCAAACCAGCGGGCATCTTCATCATCGTCAAAGTCCGCCACCAGCACGTCGGTGGACTCGGCTTTCTCGGCCTTGGTGAGTTCGGAAGAGATGAACTCCGCAATCTGCTGAGACAAGTCCACGAACTCACGCTCACCAAAGAAATAGCCCTTGAGCTCGCCGCCAAACGCAGAGTTCTCCGCAAACGTGGCGCGCTTATTGTCGGCCGAGGTACGTGCGCGGCGCAGATGCGTGGTCACAAAGCTGCGCACGATACGGCTTTCGATATCCAGCTCGCGCTGGCTCATGACGTTGACGGCAGAGTCAAAGTCCAGGATATGCAGAATCGCGTGATTGATTTTCATATACGGCATTCCGTTCTAGATCGCTTTTGGCACGAACCAGTATAGCGGTCGAGTCCACCCCAGGCGCATCGAAGATTGGTGCATCGGGGACAGGTTGCTTTGCACCAATGGTTAGCGCAGGAGCTCGGACTGCCAAGCCTCGAGCTGTTCTGCCAAGCTCTTGCCGGCAGCGGGCATGTCGATCTGGGGACGTTTGGGCAGAAGCGCACACTTAAGAATCGCAACGATAGTCTGCGAGACAAAGCGTCGCGTATCCTTGTCAAAGCCTTGCGCAGCCTGGAGCATCACGGGCAGGCTCTCGCGCAGATTCCCAGCGATATCCGCAAACCGCTCAGCACCCGTAGCCTCAAGCACGGAGAACAACGCATCTACAAAACGCTCGCGCTCGTTAGGCGACACCGCAAGCAGCATCTCGCGAATGGAGCCATCAACGTATCGAGCACCGGCGGACAGGCGCTCACAGTACACGAAGTCGCGACCATCAACCACCCAGCTAAAGGGATTATGCTGAAGCAGGCTGAACTCGGTGCTCTCAACGATGGCATAGTCCTCCTGTGTCTCGAACATCATGCCAAAGATCGACGACCGAGGTAGCGTCTTGTCGATTCGACCGGATAGATCGGCGAAGGCGTTGCCGCTCAGAAACTCCTCGACGAAGCCCGGACCATCATGGGAATACGCCCGTTCGATTCGCTCACGGGCGACATCGGGGCACATCGCCGCACCGTACACCGCAAGGTTTCCACCCTTGGAATGACCTCCGCACAAAAGCGGCCCGTCAATCGCATCCGCCGCCTCGTCTACATAACGCGCCGCGGATTCCTGGGCCGGCACAGGACACCGGAACGCCATGTTAAAGTCCTCTTTCCAGCCCACAATCGTGCTGTCGGTCCCCCGGAAGGCAAGATAGCTAAACCCCGCCGGAAATCGGAACGTCATGGCCGCAAACTGCTCCGTTGTCTCGGCATCACTCACGCTACGATAGCCGCAAACACGAACGCCACGGTAGCGAGGGCTTGCTGCCACAGCCTCCAACAGGGCACGACTCCCCTCCGGATCCCACAGGTCGCCAATCATGTCTTGGTAGCACTCGGCGCGCAGCAGCTCGCGTACGTCTAGGCCCTGCCAGTTCGTCAGCTCCGCCATATCACCCGGCAAACGCAAATAGGACAACCACGCAAAGACCAGGCTATCCACCGCGCAGAACGGCCGTTCCTCAAACGGATCAAACGCTGTCTGGGCATAGGTCAAAAAATTAGGCGAATCCGACATGGCCCTCCCATCAACTATGGTGCATTGGGGTCAGGTTACTTTGCACCAAAAAGGCGCCCGGGCCGTGTGGACCCGGACGCCTTCATTGTAGCTTTTCGCTCTAGCGAGCTTGATTTAGCAGGAGAAGTCGACGCTGTCGATGATGTCCTTGAGGGCCTTGGCGGAGGCGGTGAGCTCATGCTGCTCGTCATCGTTCAGCGGCACGGGGACGCGGCAGACGACGCCGTCGCGGCCAACGACCGTCGGCATGGAGATAGCCAGATCGGACAGGCCATACTCGCCCACCATGAGCGAGGAAACGGGCAGAACGGTCTGCTCATCGCGCATGACAGCGGTGCAGATGCGCTTGACGGCCATGGCGACGCCGTAGTAGGTGGCGTGCTTCTTCTCGATGATGGTGTAGGCGGAGTTCTTGACGTCCTCGGCGATACGCTTCTCGGCAGCCTCGTGCTCCAGATGACCGTGAAGCTCGCAGAAGGTGTTCAGCGGAACGCCAGCAACCTGAGCGCTGGACCAAGCGACAAACTCGGAGTCGCCGTGCTCGCCCATGACATAGGCCTGGACATCGCGCGGGTCAACCTCGACGTGGGCACCAAGCATCTGCTGCAGACGGCCAGTGTCGAGCACGGTGCCGGAGCCGATGACATGGCCCTCGGGCAGGCCGGACATCTTGATGGCAGCATAGGTCAGAACATCAACCGGGTTGGAGACGATTAGCAGAATGCCGTCGAAGCCGGACTTCTTAATCTCGGGGATAATGGACTTAAAGATGTTAACGTTCTTGTTGACCAGGTCCAGGCGGGTCTCACCGGGCTTCTGGGCAGCGCCAGCGGTGACGACGATCATGGCGGCGTCGGCGACATCGGAATAATCGCCGGCGTAGATCTTCATCGGCTCGGCAAACGTCATGCCGTGCGCGATATCCAGAGCCTCACCCTCGGCGCGGTTCTTGTCCACGTCGATGAGGACCATCTCGGAGAACAGACCGCTCTGCATCAGAGCGAACGCCGAAGACGAACCGACGAAGCCGCAGCCGACAATAGCGACCTTCTTCTCGTTAACCATTAGAAACTCCCATCTCTCTCCACAAACAAGCCGCCCGGGAACGACCCGAGCGGCTTGCCGTAATCCCAATACATCCAATCGGGACTTTGATTATGCTCCTATTCGCAGCCAAAAATCGACCGTTTACCGAAATTGTTTGCAGAATTCGTAAAATAACTGCACGAAATCGGTTTCGAGCTATTGACGAGTCGAAATAGGTTTCTAATACAGGCCAGCCTCGCGAATGGCCTCGACAGCCAAAGCGATCTGATCGGGCGGCAGGACCAGCGCCATGCGCACGTGCCCCTCGCCCGAAGGGCCAAAGCTCGCGCCCGGCGTCACCACAACGCCGGCCTTCTCCATGAGCTCCTCGCAAAACGCCATGGAATCGGTGCGACCACCGGGAAGCTTGGCCCACACAAACATAGAGCCATGCGCGTTGGGACGCTCCCAGCCCAGGCCCTCAAGACCGTCGCACAGGGCATCGCGGCGTTCCTGGTACTTCAGACGCTGCGCCTCGACCTCATCGCGCGGACCGTTCAGGCACGCGATGGCGGCCTTCTGAATCGGGAAGAACATACCAAAGTCGATCTGGCCGCGCAGCTT
Organism: uncultured Collinsella sp.; assembly: GCA_902489515.1. Taxonomy (GTDB): domain Bacteria; phylum Actinomycetota; class Coriobacteriia; order Coriobacteriales; family Coriobacteriaceae; genus Collinsella. Next base: position 4,722 of record CABUAL010000126.1, read on the forward strand.
GGCAAAGGCAGAGACCACATCCTCGCGACCGACCAAAAAGCCGATGCGAGCACCGGTGACGTTAAACGACTTGGAAAGCGAGAAGAACTCCACGCCCACCTCAAGCGCACCGGGATACTGCAAGAAGCTGCCGCCAGGTTCGCCGTCAAACACGATGTCGGAGTACGCGTTGTCATGCACGATCAACAGATCGTGCTCGCGGGCGAAAGCGATAATCTCCTCGTAGACCTCGGGCGTTCCCACCGAGCCGACCGGGTTCGCGGGCAGCGACACGATCATGTACTTGGCACGATCGGCCACCTCGGGATCGATACCCGCCACATAGGGCAGGTAATTATGCTCGGCAACCAGCGGATAGTATTCGAGCTTGGCATCGGCGATTTTGGCGCCCGCCTCAAAGACCGGGTAGCACGGATCGGGAACCAGAATGGTGTCACCCGGATCGAGCAGGGCCAGGCCCAAATGGCCCACGCCCTCCTGCGTGCCGTTGCACGACTGCACCATAGACGGCGTAATGCCCGAAACGCCAAAGCGACGCTCATAGTAATCGCACACGGCTTGCTTGAGTTCGGGCAGGTCGCGCAGGGCATACTTCCACATCTCGGGATCTTGGGCTGCCTGCGTGAGCGCCTCGACCACGTGGTCGTACGGCTTAAAGTCGGGCGTGCCCACGCTCATGTTGTAAATGGTCTTGCCCTGAGCCTTCAGCGCGAGAAGCTTGTTGTTGAGCGAGGCGAAGACCTCCGCGCCAAAGCGGTCGAGACGCTGCGATGCCTGCATGGTGCCACCTTTCGATATGAAAAACGCGGCGCTCCGACAAGAGCGCCGCGCGATACGGGCCATCAGATTGCAAAAGTG
>CABUAL010000127.1 GCA_902489515.1 uncultured Collinsella sp.
TAGCCCTCAAATAGCTCCCGCCGCAACGCTCTATCGCTTTGGAGCCCTTGGCGCTTGCGAGCCGCACGAACAGGCAGTCTGCCCCACAACCGAGCTCGATCTCAGGCTCGGACGAACCCTGTAGCCCGCCAGCCCCTCCGCGGGCAACAATCCTATTCCACAACACAACCAACAGAAAGGAGTCCTCATGGACACCAATCATTCCCCCATCATCAGCCCCCTCACCATGCGTGAATCCGCCCGAGGCATCACGCTCACCAGCATTTACGATGAGATGCTCGCCCGTCGCGAGCTCTCCGTCATGGGAAACATCGAAACCCCGATGGCCCACGACCTATGCCAGCAGATCCGCCTGCTCGATGCCACCGACCCCAGCCGCCCCATCACCATATTTGTCGCCAGCGCCGGCGGAAGCGTGCGATCGGGCCTTGCGATCTATGACGCCATGCGCCTCGCATCGTGCCCCATCCGCACCGTCTGTCTGGAATTCGCCGCGTCCATGGGCGCCGTGATCTTTATGGGCGGCGACGATCGCCGTATGGCGCCCCATGCAGAGCTCATGATTCACGACCCGCTGATCCCCCAGGGGGCAGGCGGCTCGGCACTTGCGCTGCAAGAAACCAGCCGGCGTCTCATGCAGACCCGCAAGACCCTCACGCAAATCCTCTCGGACCGCAGCGGCCTCACGCCCAAGCGCATCCAGTCCCTCACTGCAAAAGACACCTACCTTTCGGCCGAGCGCGCCGTCGAGCTCGGCTTTGCCCACGAAATCCTCTCGACCACCAAGGAGGTCGCCCATGTCTAACCTCGCCAGCCGTCTCGCCGCATCTGAGTCCGCATCGTCCACCATCCTCGCCAAGGATCGAACGTTTTCCTGCGACACCCGCCAAACGGGACTCAACAACAACGCACTTGTGATCGGCCCCTCGGGAGCCGGCAAGACCCGAAACGTCCTCAAGCCCAACCTGCTGCAAATGAACGCAAGCTACATCGTGCTCGACACCAAAGGCACGCTCTGTCGCGAAGTGGGACCCGTGCTGGCAGCCCACGGTTACCGCGTGCAATGTCTCAACTTCGCCGACCTCAACACCGTCCCGGCCCTTGCGCCCGGCATCGAGCGCTGCGGCTACAACCCCCTGAGGCACATTCGCCGCAAGGCGGACGGCAGGCCCAACCAGCAGGACATCCTCTCGGTGGCAAAGGCCATCTGTCCCATCGAGGACAACAACCAGCCTTTTTGGGATCATGCGGCGGCAAACCTGCTGTCGTGTCTTATCGCCTACGTCACCGAACAGCTGCCCGCCGACGAGCAGACGATCAGCTCGGTCATCAAGCTGATCGAGCACCTGCAGGACGGTGCCACGGGTCGATTGTTTGACGACCTGATCACGACCGACCCCCAAAGCTATGCCCTCTCGCTATGGCGGCGCTACGCCATTACGCAAAATGCCGAGCGCATGCACGCGAGCATCGTCGGCATCCTTGCCGAAAAGGTCATGTGTCTGGGATTCGACGGTGCGGCACAGCTCTATCGTGAGTGCCATCAGGTGGACTTCGCTTCCATGGGACACACCCCCTGCGCCCTGTTTGTAACCGTGAGCGATATTGACCGCAATCTCGATCCGCTGACCGGCCTCTTTATTTCGCAGGCGTTTATGGGCCTCATTCGTGAGGCCGATAGGCAGCCCGACGGCAGCCTGCCCGTGCCCGTGCGCTTTATGCTCGATGACTTCGCAAATCTGCAGATCCCCCAGATCGACAACGTGCTCTCGATTATCCGAAGCCGCAACATCTGGGCAACGCTGCTGCTGCAGTCGACCAACCAGCTCGATGCGCTCTATGGCGAGGCACGCGCACGCTCCATCATGGGCAACTGCGACACACATCTGGTGCTGGCGTTCCAGGATCCCGAGAGTGCCCGGGTGTTTTCCGACCGCGCCGACGCGCTGCCCAGCACGCTCATGGCGACGCCGATCGATCGCTCGTGGCTCTTTGTGCGCGGTCGCACTCCCGAACAGGTCGAGCGCTTTAGGCTCGAAGACCATCCGCTCTACGGAGAGCTGTCCGAGGCGCAGCGAGGCCATGCGGAGGCCGAGATCTAGGCGCAGGGTTCTCGCGGCGCGCGGCGCCCCGGCGATGTTCCACAAAGGCCGTGCGCCCCGGGACTACGGCAAAGCAAAGGGGCCCGCATCCGATAGGACACGGGCCCCTGACTATAAGGCGCGATGCGTTAACAGCAGCGACTACTTGCGATGCGCGCGATAGAACTCGATGAGCGCCTGGGTCGAAGCGTCCTGCTCGGCCTTGGCGGCGTCGTCGTGGAAGGCCGGGGTGATCTGCTTGGCAAGCTGCTTGCCCAGCTCGACGCCCCACTGGTCGTAGGAGTCGATGCCCCAGACCGTGCCCTCGACAAACGTGATGTGCTCGTACAGGGCGATGAGCTCGCCGAGTGCGAACGGGGTCAGCGCGTCGCCAAAGATCGAGGTCGTCGGACGGTTACCCTCAAAGCAGCGAGCCGGGACGATCTGCTCGGGCGTGCCCTCGGCACGAACCTCGTCGGCCGTCTTACCAAAGGCGAGCGCCTTGGTCTGGGCCAGGAAGTTGCCCAGGAACAGCTCGTGGACATCCTGGCCGCTGTCGGTCGCAGGGTTTGCGGTATTGGCGAAGGCGATGAAATCGGCCGGGACCACCACGGTGCCCTGGTGCAGCAGCTGGTAGAAGGCGTGCTGACCGTTGGTGCCGGGCTCGCCCCAGAAGATCTCACCGGTGTCGGAGGTCACGGCGCTGCCGTCCCAGCGGACATGCTTGCCGTTGGACTCCATGGTGAGCTGCTGCAGGTAGGCCGGGAAACGATGCAGGTACTGGCAGTACGGCAGCACGGCGTGGCTCTTGGAACCGAAGAAGTTGACGTACCAGACGTTGAGCAGGCCCATCAGCGCGACGGCGTTGTTCTCGAGCGGGGTATTGCAGAAGTACTCGTCGATGGCGTGGAAGCCCTCGAGGAACTGCTGGAAACGCTCGGGGCCGAGCACGACGATCAGCGACAGGCCCACGGCGGAGTCGACAGAATAGCGGCCGCCGACCCAGTTCCAGAAACCGAAGGCGTTGGCAGGGTCGATGCCGAAGGCCTCGACCTTCTCGAGCGCGGTGGAGACGGCGACGAAGTGCTTTGCCACGGCCTCGGCGTTCTGCTCATCGGAGCCGTCGATGGCGCCCTGAGCCTTGAGCTGCTCGAGCATCCAGGTCTTGACCTCGCGAGCGTTGGTGAGGGTCTCGAGCGTGGTGAAGGTCTTGGAGACGATGATCACGAGCGTGGTCTCGGGATCCAGGCCCTTGAGCTTCTCGGCCTGATCGTTGGGATCGATGTTGGAGATGTAGCGGCAGTCGATACCGGCGTCGGCATAGGGACGCAGGGCCTCGTAGGCCATGACCGGGCCCAGATCGGAGCCGCCGATGCCGATGGACACCAGGTGCTCGATCTTCTTGCCGGTAACGCCCTTCCACTCACCGGAGCGCACGCGCTCGGCGAAGGCATACATGCGATCGAGGACCTGGTGCACGTCGGCGACGACGTCCTGGCCGTCGACGATGAGCTGGCCCTTCTCGCTTGCCGGGCGGCGCAGCGCGGTGTGCAGGACAGCGCGGTCCTCGGTGGTGTTGATGTGCTCGCCAGAGAACATGGCGTCGCGGCGCTCCTCGAGCTTCACCTCGCGAGCAAGATCGCACAGCAGCTTGACGGTCTCATCGGTCACCAGGTTCTTCGACAGATCGAAGTGCAGGTCACCGGCGTCAAAGCTCAGCTTGTTCACGCGGTCGGCGTCAGCAGCGAACCAGGCCTTGAGGTCGATACCTTCGGCCTCGAGCTTCTCCTGATGGGCCTCGAGTGCCTTCCAAGCGGCAGTCGACGTAGCATCGATAGGTGCGGCAACAGTTGCCATAGAGTCCTCCTCAGCATACGGGCGCACGCCTCCATGCGCCCGGACATTCAGATGCCACTATTCTAGCGCAGGTCAAGACTACAATCAGCGAGCGTTGCCAATCGGCCCCCAAACGGCAACCGATCAAAAAGAGACAGGCTTATTTTGGCAGGTCAAACGCTTTACCAACCAAAAATAACCCATCCCTTTATGGCAAATATTAGGCCACGGCGCAGACGCTACCGAGCAACTCACGCAGAGGAGACCCGATGCCCTCCAGCAGTTCGGGCGCGATAATGGCAAAAACGGGAACCTCGCCGGTGCCCACGACAGCAGGCACCTTGCCCTCCGAGACAATGCATCCATAAGGGACAAAACCATCTTCGCCGGCATCGAGCGCCGCCATGCGACGCGCGAGTTCGCGCGCAAAGCCGGCAGCATCGGCATCGCCAATCGCCAGGACAAAGTCCACGCCTTCGTCGGTCGCCAGGGCCACGGCTTCGTCGACCAGTTCGTCTCCCCCGTCGCCCTCAAACGAGCCGCAGCGGAAAAGCACACGCTCGAGTAGGGCTCGAGCGAGCGAACCAAGTGCCGCCGAGACAAGCTCATCGCGCGTATGCTTGTCACCGCCCAACACGACCAGTGCCTTGGTGCCAGCGTAGTGGGCAACCAATCGCCCGCACCAGCGAGCCACATCCCCATCCGCAACCAAGCGCGTCGGCATACCAAACCCATAATTGACCATCTTTCCCACAACCCTTCCGTGCGCATAGGCGGTATCAATCGTTAGGCTCATGCTACGAAGCAAGGTTTTCCGAGCTGTTTCGCACTCTTTAGAGCTGCGTTAAAACCCGATGCAGTTGCACGACTATACCTGGCAAAAAGGAACAGGTTTTGACGATGTCCGGACGAGCGGGTATTATCGAACAGATATTCGATAAGAACATGTGTTTGATGGAGGGACACGGATGGCGCACGAGCAGCACACCTATATCTGCATCGACCTCAAGACGTTTTATGCCAGCGTCGAGTGCGTCGACCGTGGGCTCGATCCGCTCACCACCAACCTAGTCGTTGCCGACGAATCGCGCGGACGCACGACCATCTGCCTCGCCATCACGCAGGCCATGAAGGACTTAGGTATTCACAACCGCTGCCGCCTATTCGAGATTCCCGACGGCATCGACTACATCAAGGCCGTACCGCGCATGCAGCACTACATGGAGGTGTCGGCGCAGATCTACGGTATCTACCTGGAATACGTCAGTCCGCAAGACGTTCACGTCTACTCAATTGACGAGTGCTTTATCGACGTGACACCCTATCTGGACCTCTATCACACCGATGCGGAAGGCTTCGCCTGCATGTTGCGCGACGAGGTCCTGGCGCGCACCGGCATCACGGCGACGGTCGGCATCGGCCCCAACCTATTCCAGGCCAAAGTTGCACTCGATATCACCGCCAAGCACGTACCCAGCCGCATCGGCATACTCGACGATGAGACCTTTCGCAAGGAAATCTGGCCCCATCGTCCCATCACCGATATCTGGGGCATCGGCCCCGGCGTGGCAGCACGACTCGAAAAATACGGCGTCTACGATCTGATGGGCGTCGCGGCGCTCGACGAAAACCTGCTTTACGACGAGCTCGGCGTCAA
>CABUAL010000128.1 GCA_902489515.1 uncultured Collinsella sp.
GTATCTGCAGGTGAGTGCCCGTTTGACGGCGCTTTCGCCCGAGCCGGCTCCTCACGTTTAACCCGCTGGTAAAACGGCAGCAGGCGGCGCTTGGCCAAATCGCGTTTGTCGGCACCCTCGCGGCGCGCCTCGGCATGTATCAATTTGACGAGCGCTTTGTCGTCCACGATCTCGCCGCGACGCAGAGCCTCAAGTATGTTCAAGATAATCTGTTCCATGCCCCCATTGTAAAGGCAAAGGCGCCGAAGCCCGTCACGGCTCCGGCGCCTCCATCAAACAGCGCGTCTATGGTTTATAAGTCTTCAATAACCACCCGTCACTCTGAATCAAACGACATGTCGCCCGAACCGACCTCAAAACGATACGTAGCAGACTTATCGCCGTTATCGAATTCAAGATTCAAAATGGTCTCGCCGTCGTAGCCAAGCGGAAGGAAATCGCTCTCGAAGTCGCCGCTGCCCAAGGTGAGGCTCGCCTTAAAGCCCGTCGAGTTCGGAACCGTCATCTCCACATCGCCCGAGCCCACACTCACGTCCATCGACTTCGCGGGGGCCTGGTAGAGCTCGAACGTCACATCGCCCGAACCGACCTCGGCATTCAGGGTATCGGTCACGGTGCCCGTAAACTCAACGTCTCCAGAGTCCAACGTCAAATCAAAGTCGTGGCACGCAATGTCCGCGACCGTCAGGTCTCCCAACCCCACGTTTGCCGTAATGCCCATCATGTTATCGGCAAGCTCACGCGGCAGTTCAATGGTGACCTTACGGTCATGGGCGCGCTCGTCATCGCAGTCGAACTGGCTAATCTTGAGTGTAGAGCCCTCGATCTTAACCAGATTCTGAGTGGCAGCATCGGTAGCAGACGCCCCCTTTGCAACGCGCCCGCTTTCGATGACACGTACCGGTCCGCCAGAGACACGTTTAACCTCGACCGTCCCCGACGTCACATCCAAGTCGAGCGATTGGAACGCGTCTTCGTCAAAAGTCGTGCTCGAAAGCTGCTGAGGCCGAGCGGAATAGTTACCGCCATCCAAAAGATCGTCCTCGTCAACCGCATCGTCCATACCAGAGAAGCCGGATACAACATCGTCGAGATCCCACGGACCATCAAAATGAATCAATGTCCGCGAAATGCCAAAGACAAGCCCGATGATGAGCACGAACGCTCCGATGCCAACGCCCAAGCGCACCTTGGATTCATGCGAAAGCTTCATCATTCATCACTCTCTTTGGCAATCGGCTCAGCGGTAGTCGCGGTAGCCACGTCAGCATCAGATTCCGCAGAAGTATCCTTCCCCTGGGCCTTGACCGCCACCGACGCCGAACCAACCTGAATATCCCCGCGCGCCCAATCGCCATCGAGCGCACGCGCCACCCAGTGATAGATGGGAATCGTAAAGAAGATCAGTGCGGCAAAGGGGCCGGCACCAAACAGGAACATCAGCAAAAAGAACAGCAGCCAGCACACGGCCCAATACGGGAACGACTGGAACGGGCCCTTCACCGGAGTCGAGCCAACTGCGCTGCCACTCGTCGCCTGCGCCGTAGCGGCATTGGCGGCCTGCGCACTCCAGCTTGCCGCTTGCGCCGCCTTGGCGGCGGCGTCACTCGCCTGTGTTGCCGCCTCGGTAGCGCGCGCCGCCGCCTCATGGGTGCGAGCACGCTCTGCTGCCTCGGCCTCGCGCTGACGAGCGCGGTCCTCGTTCTCAAACTCGATATCGTCCTCGATCTCATCGCTCGGATTGAGCAGCTCGTCCAAGCTCACGCCATAGAGCTTGGCGAGCGAGATCAGGTTCTCGGTATCGGGCGAGCTCTCCGCGCGCTCCCATTTACTGACTGCTTGGCGCGACAGTCCCAGCTTTCGTGCCAGCCCTTCTTGGCTAAAGCCTTTGCTTCGGCGAAGGTCGGCGAGCCGCTGCGCAGTTTCTACATTCATGGTTCCTCCTATGTGATGCCAGCCGTGCCGCCGGACCGTTTTTGTTCTTAAGGCGCCTTGCACAGTTAAAAATCTATCCGCCACCGCCAAAAGCATGCCACCTATTCTAGTGAGATTTTTGACAACCGGCGGTTGCGGGTGCATATGAGCTGCGGAAATGTGTCCAAACAAAGCAATGACCCGTAGCTTGGTTGTCCCCGTTGCGGCGTTAACGGTAGTATGGTCGTATTGTTAATTCCGCACCGCCAACGGAGGGAGTTCCGCGCCGTGAACCGCGATTTCGCCTCATCGCTCATCCAGCTCAACAACACGTTCTATCGCGAGCACTCCGCCTCCTTCTCCGATACGCGCCAGGCCCCATGGCCCGGCTGGGTGCGCACCATGGACATCGCGCTCGGGCAGCTCGACGTCGCCACGATCGAGCATCCCGTCCGCGTCTTTGATCTTGCCTGCGGCAATATGCGATTCGAGAATTTTGCCGCCGGCGGCGCACTTGCCGCCAAGGGCGTCGACGGCGCAAACCCCTCGGCAGATGCCAGCTGCCCGTTTGAGTTCTATGGTGTTGACTCGTGTCAGGATTTGGCTATCGATGCGCACGGTCACGCCCTGCGCATTCCCAACCTGCACTTCCAGGAACTCGACGTGCTCGATGCCCTTATGAAGCTCAACCCCGCCGAGACACCCGACGTGCTTTTCGACGCCCCGCTCGCCGACATCTCAGTCTGCTTTGGCTTTATGCACCACGTGCCGTCGTGCGAGTACCGCGTACGCGTGCTCGACGCCCTGGTGCGCCAGACGCGCCCAGGCGGCATCATCGCCATCAGCTTTTGGGAGTTTATGAACGACGAGCGCATGGCGCGCAAGGCCGTTCGCGCCGAGCTCACCCCGCCGTTTGAGGGTTACGATTCCGCGCAGTTTGAAGCCGGCGACCACCTCATTGGCTGGCAAAACGACCGCCACGCCTACCGCTATTGTCATCACTTTGACGATCAGCAGATCACCGACCTGGTGCGCGGCGTCCGTACGTTCTACAAGAGCGGCGAGGTCCCCGTGCGCGAGCTTGAGCGCTTCCATGCCGACGGTCGCAGCGGCGAGCTCAATCGCTATGTGATTCTCAAGCGCCTGTAGGCACCGACGACTCGCCGTCGAGCCGCACAGCGTCTTTCGGGCAAACTATGCCTACCCTTTTTTCAACCCATTGACGGAACGCGCAGCTATGCGTTCCATACTTATGACCAAGGAGCCTCATGGGAGCCGTCCACGTTCGCACGCCTAAGAACTTTGTGCTCGAGGAGCGCCTGGAGCGCTACGCCGATGCGATTGAGACGAACCCCGAGGCCTATGTCGGAGATTGGCGCAAGGCCTGTGCGCCCGCAGGCAGCAAGCCCTTCGAACACCTTCATCTGGATCTGGGCTGTGGCAAGGGAACCTATCTGGTCGAGCGCGCCCACCGCGAGCCCGACACCCTCTTTATCGGCATGGACCAGGAGCCCATCTGCATCGCCTATGCCGCGCAGAAAATCTGCGAACAGGGGCTATCCAACGCACTCGTCCTGCCCCGAGGCGCCGCATCGCTGCCACAGCTGTTTGCCGCAGGCGAGCTCGATGCCATCACCATTAACTTTCCCACGCCGCAGCCCAAGGCCAAGTACGCTAAAAAACGACTCGTCCATGTCGACCATCTGATGCTCTACCGCCCGCTCTTTTCAGCCGGCGCTACCGTCACACTGCGCACCGATAGCAAGCCGTTGCGCGATTACGCCCTGGGACAGTTTGCCGCGGCCGGCTACGATACGCTTTGGGTAAGCGACGACGTCCGCCGCGACCATCCCGAGCATCCCGAGACCGAGTACGAGCGCCGCACGCGCGAGATGGGAGCCGCCGTCTATGGCATTTGCGCCACACCTGGAGCGCAGCCCAGCGATGAACAGCTCGCGGCGGGCCGCGCGCAGGAGCAAAGCCTAGCCTGCTACCTGCCCGATAACCTCGATGAGCTCGCCTATGTGCCTCTGGGCATGGAAGAGGCCGTCGAGAACTTTAGAAACCGTGCCCGCAAGGGCAAGAAGCGTCTACCGCAAGAGTCCTAGGGGCTTCTGATGGTCGCGGCGTTGGCAAACAAGCGCAAATAGGCGCCAGACACTATGACCCAATCCGAGGGCACTAAAAAGATAGGAGCCCCCGCTCGTGACCGCGGGTCGGGGCTGCGACAATGATGTTGAAGTGCCATAGGCGCAGCCGCGCCGCAACGAGGTTGGGAGGCTCCCATGCCAAAGTATTCTACCGCGTTCGGGATGGACGTCCACCTGAGGTCGACCACCGTCTGCGCCCTCGACGCGGACACCGGCGAGGCCGTGACGAGGAGGTTCCCCGGCAACCCCTGGGGCGAGATCGCCGGGTGGATGGATGGGTTCCCCGGGCCGTCGCTCGCGGCCTACGAGAGCGGCTACCTCGGCTTCGCCCCGCAAAGGGAGCTCGCCGGGCTCGGCGTCGAGTGCGTCGTCGCCGCGGTCTCGAAGATCCCCAGGTCGGCCGCCGACTCGGCCTCCAAGAACGACAGGAACGACGCCGCCAGGATGGCCAAGGCGATACTCGCCCACGACATCTCCCCCGCATGGGTCCCCTCCCCCGAGGTCGAGGGCATCAGGGACCTCGCCGGCGCCTACGACGGGGCGACCGCGCGCCTGGCGACCGCCAAGCAGCGGCTGCTCGCCTTCCTCGCAAGGCCGACCTGGGGATCTTCGAGACCGCGGGCACCACGCCCGCCGGCAACCCGAGGAAGTACTGGACCTACGACTTCCTGAGGTGGCTCGACAAGGTCAGGCCGGAGGACGATGGCGGGGTTCGGGCGCTCGCCGCCCTGAGGAACGAGGTCGAGGCCGCGGCGGAGGCCCGGGCGGACCTGCTCTCCGAGTACAGGGCAGCCGTGGATGCCAGCCCGATCGCCGCGGAGGTGGCCGCCCTCCAGTCGATCAAGGGCTGCGCCTTCGCGTTGGCCGCGGCCTTCTCGGCCGAGGTCGGCGACTTCACGAGGTTCCGTTCCGGAAGGCAGGTCACGGCCTATTTCGGCCTCGCGCCGAGCCAGAGGTCGAGCGGCGGCTCCGTCCGGCTCGGAGGCATCAGCGGTGCGGGCAACGCGCTCGTGAGGAAGCTGGCCGTTGAGGGCTCATGGTGCTACGCCGCGGCACGGCACCAGCCGAAGCTCATGCCAAGGGATACGGGCGTGCCCCTCGAGATAAGGATGCACGGGAGGAAGGGGTCCGAGCGGCTCCTGCGGCGGCGCGAGGAGATGCTCGCCCGCGGCATGCCCGCGGCGAAGGCCAACGCGGCCACCGCGGCCGAGCTCGTGAGGTGGCTCTGGGCCCTCGGCATGATGTGCCGGGAGGGCGCGGAATAGACATAGCCCCCGTCCCGGCGAGCCGGGCGGCCTTCGGGGATACCCCCTATTTCGCTGTGCGCGCGGAGCCCTCCGCATGCGCCTCGACAGACTTGGGGAACCCCGCCGAAGGAATGGAGTGCGGGCCGACAGAACGGTATCCGCGGATATGAGACTGAGCCGAGGGCGTCGACGACATGCCGGGGCGGACCGGGACGGGTTAACGGCAGGCGAGGAGCGCTACCGCTTCTTCAGCTTTGG
>CABUAL010000129.1 GCA_902489515.1 uncultured Collinsella sp.
GGCGGTCGGCCATGATCTCCAAAAAGCGCCCCGTGCCGGCGGCGCACTTGTCGTTCATGGCAAACTTGGCCACGCGGCCACCCTTAAGTTGGATGACCTTGGTGTCCTGGCCGCCCACGTCGATCACGGTGCCGTGGTCGCCAAACAGGCGCACGGCACCGGTGCCGTGGCAAGTAATCTCGGTCACGACCTTGTGTGCATAGGGCACGGCGACACGGCCGTAGCCAGTCGCGACCACGCGAACATCGTCGCCCGTCACGTCATAACCCGCCGCCGCCAGTGCCTCGCGCAGCCGCTCGGAAGCATCGACCGAGGAGAACCCGGTTGGCTGCACGCACGTCCACGCCACCGAACCCTCCCCGTCGACCACAGCAGCCTTAGCCGCCGTAGACCCGATATCGATCCCGATCCCTATCATGGCTCTCTCCCAATCTAAACATCAAAGGTAGCGGCGCGTTCAGGCGCCTTAGCTCTAGGTTTCTCAGGTGCCGGAGGTTGCCCCGAAAGAGGAGCGCAGCGTACTTTGGTACGCAAGCGACGGTTTGAGGGGCAAGGTCCGGTGCCTGAGGAAGCTAGAGGGTTTCGATGAAGGCGGCGATGCGCGTCTCGATCTGACCCATGTCGCCGTTGCTGTAGTCGGTCTCGATCTTCATGTACGGAATGCCCGCACCCTCGACGGTCTCCTGCATGCGAGCGCTTTCCACATTGAAGGTATGGCACGCCTGCAGCACGCTCTCGACAACGCCATCGACGTGGTACTTCTCGCACATGGCCAGCGTATTGTCCATGCGACCGTCGTTGGGCGTCATGACCGAGCAGTTGATGTCCAGGTAGCGGTCGGCGATGGAGCGCAGGATGTCGGGAGCCTCCGGATCGATCATCATGGCCGCCGTGCGCTCGCCCGGGCAGTCGTCCATGCACACGACCACGCCGCCGTTGGACTCGATGGTGCGACCGATCTTGTTGATCACGCCGCCCACCGGGCAGCCGGTGATCAGGATGCGCTTGGCATCTGCCGCGACCGGGCGCTCGCCCGCGTCGTAGGCCTCGCGCAGCTTGGCAACCTTTTGCTCCAGCTGCTGCGTATAGGCCTTGATATCAAAGCTGAACGTACCGGCAAACATGGTGCTCATCAGATCGACGCCGCTCATGGCCGCCGGCTGGTTGGCCTGCAGCGCAAACATCTCGAGCTGGGCCGCACGCAAGCGGTTGCGGCGACGGACGGCAGCACGAAGGTCGTCATCGGTGATCGTAATACCGTAGAAGTTCTCGAGCTCCTCCTTGAGCAGGCGGCACTCCTCGTACCAGCCTTCACGCTCGTAGGCGCGATCGCGACCCTGCGGCAGGTGCAGAATGTGCGTACGCTTGAGCTCGTTGAGCAGCTCGTACATCTTCTTCTTGCCGTCGCAGGTGGTCTCGCCGATGATCATGTCGCTAAAGTACGTAAACGGGCACTTTTGCGAGTAGGCAAAGCCGTACGTCGACTTGATGAGCGGACAGAGATTTGCCGGCAGCACCTTCTCGGCCTCGGGAATCACCTCGTCGGACGTGCCGCACAGCGCCACGCTCGCAGCCCCCGCGGCATCGATAATCTCGAGTGGCGTATAGCTGCACAAGAAGCCGACCAGGCGATTGCCTGCCTGTTTGTAATCCTTAACGCGAATAAACGCCGCCTTGCGCTGTTCGTTGAACTCCTCAAACGTGGACGGCAACGGCTGCTCAATATTTTCCGACATATAACTCCTTAACAAACCTTTTAACCAACCAAGGAAACGGCTTTCCCAGGTGCCCGAGGTTGCCGTGAAAGAGGAGCGCCGCGTACTTTGGTACGTAAGCGACGGTTTGAACGGCAAGATCGGGTGCCTGGGGAAGCCGCCGGAACGGATACCCCTAAATGGTTTCCAAGAAAGCCTCGATCCTGGTTTGCAGTTGGCCTGCATCCTCACCGGCGTAGTCGGTCGTGATGTGCATAAACGGAATGCCTGCCTCCTCGGCGGCCTTCTCCACGGCGAAGGACTCCATCTCGTAGAGCGTGCAGAACTGCAGGGCCACGTCGACGATGCCATCGGCATGAAGGTCCTTGGCCATCTGGACAATGTCCTTCATACGCTGATTGTTGGGCGTAAAGACGGCGCAGTTGATCTTAAAGTAGCGCTCGGCGATGGCGTCGAGCATCTCGTCGACCGTCTCGCCGGACTCGTCGACCAGGTCCTTGTAATAGCGCGAACCCGTGCAGGACTCCTCGCCCACCACAACGCCGCCGGCCTTCTCGATAAGGTTGAACAGCTTCCAGTTGGGCACGGCCATGGGCGTACCGGTGTACAGGATGCGCTTGGTCCCCTTGGGTGCCACGCCCTCGCCGGCCTCGACACGCTGCTCGCACTCAGCCGCCATATCGTTGATGGCTCCGGTCAGACGCGGTGTGTCGTCCATAAAGGCGGCCTGAACGGTCAGCAGGCTGTCGAGACCGCTGATGGGCGCAGGGTCGGCAGCGCGGGTCTCAGCGAGGCGCTGCAGGGCGCGGCGCTTCTCATTGACGGCGTGGATGGCAGCCTTCAGACGCTCGGGCGTAATCTTGACGCCGCACTCGTCCTCGATCTTGGCGGCGAGCTTCTTGACCTCGGCCTTCCAGGTCACGAGCGTCGACTCGTCGTGCACGTTGGGAATATCCATGACGTACATGTTCTTTTGCGTGGCAAAGAACTCGTAGGCTTTCTTCTTACCGTCGCAGGTGTTCTCGCCTACCACCAGGTCACTCGACTCAATGTAGGGGCAGACCTCGCCCAGCTTAAAGCCAGCAAAGCTCTTGATAAGCGGACAGGTGTTGCGCGGCAGGTGCTCCTCGACCTTATCGGTTGCCCAATCGGCACCCGAGCACAGACCAACGGGAATGCCGTCACAGGCAAGCACGATCTCCTCGGGCACGTACACGCAGAACGAGCCGACGATCTTGGTGGCCTCGCCGGCCGCCTTCTTGTCAAGCATCTCCTTAATGCGGCCACTGTGGATGTTGGTGGCGACAAAATCCAGGTAGGACGTGGACTTGGGGCGATTGTTCTGCGTCAGAAACATATCGCCGTACATCTGGCCCACGGCACCCAGCAGCATGTCGTGGTCGGCAAGATTCATGCCGAGGCTCTCCCACATCGGATGGAAATCAAATTCTTCAGCCATAACGGTTCCCCTCTCGAACCAAAAATGAATAGCTACGGTATTGCTGCACGGTGGGTGGCGAAAACCCAGCCGCGCCTAAACCCGGAATTTTGGGGAACCTGCCTTGCGGACAGTTATTTAGTTGTGCGTCGTCTCTCCCGGAGCCGTGAACATACCTGCTCATATGCGACTCCGAGCCATGTATAGGGCACGCGCGGCAACGCGGCGAATGTATGTCGTCTGCGCCATGTGCGCACCCTCCTTTACAAGTTGAGGTCAACTATATCAACGGTCATCGACCATGCGAACACCGTTGACATTCGTACGACAGCGTCGTGTGCAGTCGTTTAATAAATAATTATCTTGACTGATAAGGATTTGTCATTCCTCATTCGGCAAACGGCAAGACAAAACCGCCGAGGCTTATATCCCCGACAGCATTACCCGGCGCTATCGACAAACCAAATGGATCCTACTCGCATCGAAGTGCATGCGCAGCGTCTCGCCTGCTTGCGGCAGTTCGTCGACAGGCACGCCCACCTTGTTGACCTTCCACTGCAGACGCGTGGGCGCATCGGCGCGCGGCACGTCCAACAGCACCAAGCGCTCAAAACGCGAATCACTCACCCGGGCCACATGCAGGTCGTAGCTGTTGCGACCCCGCTCAGCACGGTTGTCCACATGGAAGTAGCTCGCACGAATGCCCAGATATGCCACCTCATCGGGCACCTCACGACCCACGCTAAAGGTCATGCCCCAATCGAGCGCCTCAACTTCTTGGGATCCGATCTTGCGCGCCCGGCTTGTGTTCTTGCAGCCCGTCAGGCGCAGCGCCGCCAGCGTCTGCGGACGGCGAACCACGTCCTCGACGGAGCCGATCTCCTCAACATGCCCGTCGTGCATCACACAGATGCGTTGGCACAGGCGGCACGCTTCATCGATGTCGTGGCTCACGTAGAGCACGGTACGGTTACACACATCGAACAGGTCGAGCATGTTCTGCTCGAGGGCGCTCTTAAGATAGGAATCGAGTGCGCTCATGGGCTCGTCGAACATAAAGATGCCCGGGTGCGCCGCCACCATGCGCGCAAGCGCCACACGTTGCTGCTGACCGCCCGAAAGTCGTGCGGGATAGCGGTCGGCAAAATCGGCTAGACCGAAAATGCTCAAATAGCGCTCAGCGAGCTTTTTGCGCGCGGCGGCGTCGCCCGCGCCCTTTACACCGGCACATACGTTATCGGCCACCGTCATGTTGGGAAACAGCTGATAGTTTTGGAACAGCAGGGCGCATTTGCGCGCCTGGGGCGACAGGTTGATGCCCGCCGCCGAGTCAAAAAAGGTCACGCCGTTGACGACGATTTTGCCCTCGTCGGGCGTCTCCACGCCGGCAATGCAGCGCAAGGTGCAGCTCTTGCCGCATCCGGAGGCTCCGAGCAGCGCCACACGCTCCTCGCCGGCCTCAAGCTGCATGTCGAGGGTAAAGCCGGGATAGCGCTTTTTGATATCCAGAACGAGCGACATGGCCCATCGACCTCCCTGTAATGCGGCATCATCGCGCATGAGCTCGGCCAGTGCCTCGCGATCGATACGCAGCGCATCGCCGCCGACTGGGTCGAGCGAATCGGTCTGGCCGCCCAGCTGTTTGACCTGCTTGCGCTCCGCACGCGAAAGGCCCCGCTCGCGATACTTTTGCGAATGAGCGGTGTACATGTTGATGAACAGGATGACCAGAAAACTAAACACGATCACAACGACGACCCAAAAAAGGGCCACCGACGTGTTGCCGCCCATCCACTCAAAGTAGATGGCGATGGGAATGGTCTGCGTAATGCCGGCATAGTTGCCCGCAAAGAACAGCGTGCAGCCAAACTCGCCCATCGCGCGGGCAAAGGCGAGTACCGTGCCGGCGGCGATGGAGGGCCAGCCAAGCGGCATCATAAGCTTGGTAAAGATGCGACGCTCGGACCAGCCCAGCGTGCGCGCCGCATCGAGCATCTGCGTGTCGAGGCTCTCGAAGGCTCCGAGCGCCGTGCGGTAGACCAGCGGAAACGACACAACGACGGCCGAAATGACCGCCGCGGGCCAGGTAAAGACGATCGAGACGCCGTGCGTGATGAGCCACTGGCCAACACCGGTCGAGCGGCCAAACAGCATGAGGAGCAGAAAGCCGCAGACCGTGGGCGGCAGCACCATGGGGATGGTAAAGACCGAGTCGAGCAGGCCCTTGATGCGACTCGAGGTGCCCATGGTCTTCCACGCGGCAAACAGGCCCAGCGCAAAGGAGATCAGCAGGGCAAGGCCGCTCGTTTTAATGGACACCCAAAACGGTCGGTAGTCGATGCCGCCCAATAAGGAGGCCAGAGAGGTCAAGGGCCCCTGCTCATCCCGCAACACGACTGTGGTGTGGATATCGCC
>CABUAL010000130.1 GCA_902489515.1 uncultured Collinsella sp.
TCAACTTCAAGGGCGCGACCAGAAGGTCAGCGCCCTTTCGTTTCACGTCACCTTGCCTCAAATGCGACCCGCTCGCTGTCCGTCATCTACCTGCGGCGTTGCTTTGGCTGGCACTTGGGGACGTTCCTTTTGTGCCGGCACTTGGGGACACTCCTCGCACCGATACCGCCCTGTGCTTTACCGAGATAAAGTGAACGCAGAGATTCGTAACCCACTTGCAACCGTTCTATGGCACGATATTGAACGAATGTATGCTATGCGCCCGAGCCTTTCGGGCAGAGTGGGAGACAGTATGGTCAAGCTGTACGAGGACGGCATCTACCTGCGCGGCGGCAGCGAAGTTGTGCCTGCGGCCGAGGCTGCAGAGCGCGGCATTGCGCAGACGCCCGAGGATGCCAAGCGCGGCACCATCGCGTATTCGATCCTTCAGGCACACAACACGTCCGGCGACCCCGAGGCGCTCAAGATTCGTTTCGATGCCATGGCGAGCCACGACATCACCTTTGTCGGCATCATCCAGACGGCGCGCGCCTCGGGCATGGAGCAGTTCCCACTGCCCTACGTGCTCACCAACTGCCACAACTCGCTGTGCGCCGTGGGCGGCACTATCAACGAGGACGACCACGTCTTCGGTCTCTCGGCTGCCAAAAAGTACGGCGGCATCTTCGTTCCGCCCCATATCGCGGTCATCCATTCCTTTATGCGTGAGAACTTCGCCGGCTGCGGCAAGATGATCCTGGGTTCCGACTCGCACACCCGCTACGGCGCCCTGGGCACCATGGCCGTGGGCGAGGGCGGCGGCGAACTGGCAAAGCAGTTGCTGCGCGATACCTACGACGTTGCCTATCCCGGCGTCGTGGCCATCTACCTCACGGGTGCCCCGCGCCCCGGCGTCGGCCCGCACGACGTAGCGCTCGCCATCATCCGCGCCGTCTTTGCCAAGGGTTACGTCAAGAACAAGGTCATGGAGTTCGTGGGCCCCGGCATCGCGAGCATGACGACCGACTACCGCAACGGCGTCGACGTCATGACCACCGAGACCACCTGCCTCTCCTCCATTTGGGCCACCGACGAGGACACGCACGCGTTTTTGACCATGCACGGCCGCGGCGACGACTATCGCGAGCTCAAGCCCGCCGATGTCGCCTACTACGACGGCTGCGTCGAGGTCGACCTGTCGAGCATCAAGCCTATGATTGCCCTGCCGTTCCATCCTTCCAACGGTTTTGAGATCGACGAGCTCAACGAGAACCTCGAGGACATCCTGCACGAGGTCGAGCTCGAGGCAGCCAAGATCGGCGAGGGCAAGACGCACTTTAGCCTGCTCGACAAGATCGTCGACGGCAAGCTGCACGTGCAGCAGGGCGTCATCGCCGGCTGCTCGGGCGGCAACTACGACTCCGTGGTGCAGGCGGCCCGCGTGCTCAAGGGCGCCAACACCGGCTGCGGCGAGTTCTCGCTGTCGGTCTATCCCACGAGCCAGCCCGTGGCGCTCGAGCTCACGCGCCGCGGCTACATCTACGACCTCATGGAGGCCGGCGCGATCGTGCGCACGGCGTTCTGCGGCCCGTGCTTTGGCGCCGGCGACACGCCTGCCAACAACGGCCTGTCCATTCGCCACACCACGCGCAACTTCCCCAACCGCGAGGGTTCCAAGCCGGGTAATGGCCAGCTGAGCGCCGTGGCCCTGATGGACGCCCGCTCCATTGCGGCGACGGCTGCCAACGGCGGCGTCCTGACGTCGGCGACCGACCTGCCCGAGGAGACTTGGGACGAGGCCTGCGTGTACGCCTTTGACGACGCGCCGTACAAAAAGCGCGTGTACTGGGGCTTTGGCAAGGCTGAGCCGGCCGACGAGCTGGTCGAGGGTCCCAACATCAAGCCATGGCCCGCGATGGAGCCTCTCGGCGACGACATCCTGCTCAAGGTGTGCTCCAAGATCATGGACCCGGTCACCACGACCGACGAGCTCATTCCCTCGGGCGAGACGAGTTCCTTCCGCTCCAACCCGCTGGGTCTGGCCGAGTTTACGCTGAGCCGCCGCGACCCGGCCTACGTGGGCCGCTCCAAGGAGGTCGACGCCGTAGAGAAGCGCCGCGTTGCCGGCGAGTCCGCGGGTGACCTGGCGGCGCTCGATGCCGAGCTTGCCGGTGTGTTTGAGGCGCTGACCGGCGCGGGCGTCGCGGCCGATGCCAAGGCGACCGAGTTTGGCTCCATGCTCTATGCCAAGAAGCCCGGTGACGGTTCCGCCCGCGAGCAGGCCGCGAGCTGCCAGCGCGTAATTGGCGGCCTGGCCAACATCGTCCACGAGTACGCCACCAAGCGTTATCGCTCCAACGTGATGAACTGGGGCATGGTGCCCTTCCAGATGGAGGCCGAGCCCAACTTTGAGGTGGGCGACTACGTCTTTGTGCCGGGTATCCGTGCCGCGCTCGATGGCGACCTCAAGAACATTGCTGCCTACGTGGTGCGCGCCGACGGTGCGGTCGAGCAGATTGAGCTCTATATTGCCGATATGACGGCCGAGGAGCGTGCCATCGTCAAGGCCGGCTGCCTGATCAACTACAACAAGTTCAAGGCCGCTGCCGAGTAACGCACTTAATTGTCCGCCCGGGGCTTACCCTTTCCCGCCCGCTCACGCGCTTCGCGAGGGTCGCGTTCGGGAAAGGGTAAGCCCCGGGCTACATTTCTGCGTTCTCGCTGGGTCTTGAGGGGCGCTAATAAATAGACTTGCTTGATGCCGCCTCTGTTAATGGGGCGGTTTCTTTTTGTCGAAAACCACCACAAAGGGGACAGGCACCTTTGTGGTGGTTCTCGGTTTGTCTCGTTCTGCAACAGGTAGACCCTTATTTGCCGAGTAGTTGTTACAGATCTAGATAAACGGGCGCCGCTGAGCATTTCATCTCAATCTGTAACATCTGGGGTCAAAAACGGCAGCTAGATGTTACAGATCGAGATTTTGAGCGCTGGAGCCGAAAATCACCACAAAGGGGACAGGCACCTTTGTGGTGGTGGGGGTGGGCTCGATGTTATTGTGATCGCTGGGCGGCATTTTAATGAGCGTCCCTACAGGATTTCATCCGGGCTGGCGGGGCTTGGACAGTGCGGGCTCACCGCGGGCTGGCGGGTTTGGTTGTTTTGGGGATGCCGAGTTTGGATGACGCGAAATCGTCAACATTGTCCTTAATTCCGTCTTTGGTGTAGACAGTGACCATATAGGTGCTGTGTCCGAATTCGCCCTTGTCGCGTGTTGCCCAGGCATCCCAGTAGGCGGCCCCGTTTCGCCCTTTGATTTTTCCGACACGGCGGAGTTCTGTTCGCTTTAATTTCCGGTTGCTATAGATGGTTCGACCGGCTTCCGCGGTGAGCCCGCACTGTCCAAGCAGCTTGTCGAGGACTTGGTTCATGTGGCGCTCATCGGTGTTTGGTGCGTAGTCGTAGGCGAGGGTGATGGAGTCGAGTGGCTGGTCGTCGATCAGATAGTTTAGCGCCTGAGGTTCAAGGCAGAAATAGGGGGAGCATCCGTCGACCTTGCCGAGCAACGGTAACTTGGACTGCCAACTTCCGGTGGGAATTGCATATTCGTAGAACACGCCACGGCAGACAAAGGAGAGCGAGGTGGCACGCGAGCCGGCGTCGATCATCCCGCAAAGATCGAAGGGCGAGGCGATACCAAAAGAAAAGGGCGTGATGACGATAAGGAAGAGCATCACGATGGGTATGGCGAGAATGGCGATGACGTTGCGACCGGTGGAATGAGACGGCTTCATATGCGCTCCTCGAGACAAAGATCTGTTGAGGATAGGCAGAAATGGATATGTTCAGAGAACAATTCAAGTTTAATCTCATGGCGCGAGATGGTCGACCGTTAGCGTCGAAAACCACCACAAAGGTGCCTGTCCCCTTTGTGGTGGTGAGGAGCGCGCGGCTTCTTTTGGTAATAGTGTTAGCTGGCGGTATCATTAGTGCAGGTGGCGAAGGTTTGCATTGTGGGGTGTTTTGCCGTGAGCCGTTCTGCCCGTATTGGATTGATTGTCTTGGCGCTTGCGATCGCTGTGGTTGGCGCGGGCGCTGTCGGTATGGCATTTCTACCTGCTGCGGTGACGGAGCCGTTGGTCAAGCCTGTGGCTCAATCTGTCGAACTTCTGACCGGCGACGACAAGCCCGAGACCATTACCGTTGATTTTGATGAGCAGCCGGCTGTGCTGGGTATTAGCAATTATCCGAGTATTCAGCTTGGGGCCATGCGCTATACCACGGATACAAGCCTGATCGATAGGGCGTCCGAGCTACTCAAGGGCAAAACATTTAAGCGTTGGTACGGATATGCGTCCTATCGGGCAAAAGCGAACGACATGGTTGGCGGATGTCACTCTTCCATCGAGCTGGACACTGCAAACGGCGCAAAGTTATGTGATGTCTCGTACGATCCGGGTTACGAGGGCAATGAGGGTCCGGGTATTTACATCATGGCCGGCGATGCAGCCTATGTCATGGAGGGCGACCAGGCCGAGCTCAACGATTTTATGGGTCAGTGTATCCAAGATGCCTATGAACAGACCTGCTTGCCCGACCCGCAGACTGCACGCGATAGTGGGTCTGCCCGTATATGGCTCTTCGAGGATGAGATGCCCTGGAGCGGCGAATCGGGAAGCACGGGTTCGGTAAGTAAATAGAGACTGCAACCACTACAAAGGTACCCGTCCCCTTTGTAGTAGTTCTCGGTTTGTCTCGATCTGTAACATCTTGGCCGCTAAAAGTGGGCCTGGTGTTACAGATTTAGATTTTCGATTCGGGTGTCTTCTGTTTGTCTCAATCTGTAACAGATAGGGCCCTATTTGCCGAGTAGATGTTACAGATTGAGACAAACGGGTGCCGCTGAACAATTCGTCTCGATCTGTAACATCTGGAGCCAGAAACGGTCAATAGATGTTACAGATTGAGACAAACGGGCGTCGGGGATACAGTGGACCGACGTCTCAGTACCCTATCCATCAATCACTCAGAAAATCTTATATATAGAGACTTAGATTTATGTATAAGATCGTACAAAGCTGGCAACAATACTTCTCGAACAACGTGAAGCCGCCCCGTAGGGCGGCCACCCCAAGAGAGGTGATTCCATGAGAATCGATAAGCTAGCAATGACGTCGCGCGAGGCGCTGCAGACCGCCATGAGCACGGCTGCCGATGCGCAGGCCGGCGCGGTGGAGCCGATTCACCTGCTGTCTGCTCTGCTCGGTGCCGGCGAGCGCAATATCTCCGTGATTATCGAGCGCATCGGTGCCGACCCAGCTCAGCTCGCACGCTCCACACAGGACGCCATCGACCACGCGCCCAAGGTTTCGGGCGAGGGGCAGCAGATGGGCCTGTCCAACGAGCTCGTTCGCGTCATCGAGAAGGCCGAGAAGGAGGCCACCAAGATGGGCGACAGCTTTGTGGTGACCGAGCATCTGCTGATGGCGCTTGCCGAGGACAAGGGCGAGGCGGGCCGTGTGCTGCGCGACGCCGGCGTCACCAAGGAGCGCATCGAGCAGGTCT
>CABUAL010000131.1 GCA_902489515.1 uncultured Collinsella sp.
TGGAGAGAGCGCTCCCGCAAACTGCCTCTTGACAACTTATAGGAGCGTCGGTTTTGTTGCGGTGCGCATTTTCGGTCAAGCATCCCGTCAAGTGTTTGGTCAGCAGTTGGTTTGCAGCCGGAGGCCTATTTTGTCCGTGCTGACAGTGGCTGCCCACCCTCCTCGTAAGCTCAAATTGAGGTTCATCAGTTTGAGGAGGATGCCGTGACTGACCACGTTTTAGACCGAGCGCATCTGGCCGAAGCCGTCGGCAACGATATTGCCGACATGGCCCATTTTTGGATGCTGCGGAAGTTTCAGTTTTTGGAGCCGGCGCGCGAGCAGTTTGAGATCATTGTCGACCCGTGGCTCAGCTATCGCACCGAGCCTTCCCAAAACGAAATCATGGCCTACAACATGGCGTTTACCGATTGGCTGCTCTTCGAGCGCCCCTATCGCCATGGCAAGACGCTGCTCGAGCTGTATGTTGATGAGCCGCCGGCATCGCTTTCGCCTGCCTCGCTCAAGCGGCTCGAGCAGGTATGCGACACGCAGTATTTCTCGCGCTTTGGCATTTTGGACAAGGATCCTGCGACTGGTATGGTCGCGCTGAAGGACACACGCACCGACCGTCGCTTTGACGTCTACGATCCGCATATCGTGCAAAAGGAGCATTGGAGCGACGGAGCGATTGCGGTGCGCCTCGCCTGCGTCGACGATGTCTGGCTGACGGCGGGACAACTCTATCTGTATGACATCGCACGCCTGAGTGACACGGCGGTCGATGGGCCTGGTGCGGTGCATCCGGAGGACCTGCAGGATGGCTTTGACACCTCGTGCATCAGTTTCTTCTTGCGTCTGGTCCGCGACATCATGGGCGCCCAGGGGCGGTACGTAAAGTCGCTCAACATCTACGAGCAGGAGTGGGAGTAGGGGATGTTACTGGTGTTGCTCTGCTGCCCCTGACTTTGTCTCAATCTGTAACGTTTAGGGACAAAAAACCGGTCTACCTGTTACAGATTGAGACGAACGCTTGGGCGCCGCTGGTTTGTCTAAATCTGTAACGTTTGGGGGGCTGGAGAACGTCTAACTGTTACAGATCGAGACGTTTGGCACCTGGTTGGGGGAATGTCTCAATCTGTAACATCTACAGGCCAAAACTCGACCTACCTGTTACAAATCGAGACAAAGGTTGGACGCGGTGTCGAAAGATCTAGATCTGTAACATCTAGCGGCCAAAAATCGGTCTTCCTGTTACAGATCAAGACATTTGCCAGCGGAGGCAACAGCGGCGATGGTCCATTTGTCTGACGTGGTGGTGATGAAAGTGTCTAATACCGTTCTCAAACACAAACATGCGACTCGCAACACGTTGTCGCGGAATAGGATGCTCGCGCGGCTCACGGAGACGGCCAAGCAAGGTGCGCTGCTCGCAACGCATGACAATACCGAGCTCATGTGGCTGCGACGCCATGTTGGAACCGACGATATCGCGGAGCCCGAGCCGTACCTGTTCTGTTTTCAGCATGATTGGGATGCATTGACGCCTGCAGAGCGAGCGCTGAGGACTATCAAAGGGCTTGCGGAATTTCATCCCGATTGGGCGTTTTGGGGCTATGACGCGGCACTTTTGTGGGGTCTGGAGGTGCCGAATGATCTGCTCGGGCCGCGTTTTCTTGTTAAGACGGGTTGTTCGGTGACGTTGAGCAGCGGGTGCAGGTTGTTGCGTCCTCAGATGGCGGGAGCGCTTGAGCGCGTCGACGGCGTGCGGGTGACGTCGTTTTGGCGCACGGTGGAGGATTGTCTGCTGCGTGCGCCGTTTTCGTATGGTCTGGCGATCGCCGATTCTGCACTGCGGGCGAAAGGCGTATCACGTGGGGATTTGTGCGAGCGCCTCCGCGCCGATTGCGAGGGCAGGCGAGGGTATCGCAGGGCACGGGCGATTGCGTCGTATGCGGACGGGCTGTCCGAAAACGGCGGCGAGTCTCGGTTCCGAGCGTTCTTTATTGCGTACGGCTTTCCGGTTCCGGAGCTGCAGGCGGAGTTTCGCGACCCGCTCGATCCGAGCCAGGTGTTTCGCGTCGACTATTTTTGGCGGCTCGAGGACAGGACGTGTGTCATCGGCGAGCTCGACGGAAAGGGGAAGTACACCTTGCAGAACGGTGAGGGCCGGGAGTCGGTCGACCCATTCGTGGCAGAGCGTCAGCGGGAATCTCATCTGACAATGCTCGGGCATAAGGTGCTTCGGTTTACGTTTAACGAACTCAAAGACCCGGGGAAGCTGGTCGAGAAAATGAGGTTGGCGGGTATTCCTCGGCAGGCTGAATTGGCTGAGGAGTGGAGACGCCAGTGGTATGGGCGCTGAGAGGTTTTGTCTCGATCTGTAACGTTTAGAAGTTGTTTGAGTTCGTAATTGTTGCAGATCGAGACAAACCGGTGAAACGTCGACCGAATGTCTCGATCTGTAACATCAAGGGGCCCAACAACCCTGTATCTGTTACAGATCGAGATATTTCCCTGGTGTCGCTGGGGTGGGACTGCAGCGTATTCCGTCCCCCACATCCCCTCTTCCCTCCGTTAACCGATATGCTCGACTTTAGGTCGCTGCATTAGGTGATAATGGACAAATGTTCAAGTTAATCGTGAGGGAGGAGCTCGATATGGCGTCTGCCGATCGTCCCACGTTGTTTATCAATGCGACCGTCTTGGATGGCTCGGAGCATATGGAGCCGCAGCCCGATATGGCCGTGGCCGTCGAGCGTGGCATCATCACCTGGATTGGTCCGAGCGCCGTGGCGCAGGCGCCGGCGGGCGCCGAGGTCATCGACCTGGCAGGGGCGTATCTCATGCCGGGCCTCATCAATATGCATGTGCATCTGTGCGGTTCGGGCAAACCGGTTTCGGCGGGCGATGCGGGCGCGCTGATGAAGAAGCTCGATAATCCCGTGGGGCGCGCCATCGTGCGCCATATCCTCAAGGGCAGCGCTCAGCAGCAGCTGGCAAGCGGCGTGACCACGGTGCGCGGCGCGGGCGACCCGCTGTTTGCCGATCTGGCCGTGCGCGATGCTATCGATGCCGGCAAGTATCAAGGTCCTCGCCTGGTGGCGCCGGGAACGGGCGTCACGGTGCCGGGCGGCCATGGTGCGGGCCTGTTCGCCCAGGTGGCCAACAGTCCCGCCGAGGCAGCCGAACAGGTGCGCGACCTGTATGCGCGCGGTGCCGACGTCATTAAGCTGTTCGTGACGGGCGGCGTGTTCGATGCGACCGAGGTGGGCGAGCCGGGCGTGCTGCGTATGCCGGTGGAGGTTGCCGCGGCGGCATGCAAGGCGGCGCACGATATGGGCCTTCCGGTTATGGCCCATGTCGAGAGTACCGAGGGCGTGAAGGCCGCGCTTGAGGCCGGCGTTGACACGATTGAGCACGGCGCTCCGTTGACACCCGAAATCTTGGAGCTGTATCGTGGCGCCGCGGGCACACAGCTCGAGGGGCGTGCGCCGAGTGTGACCTGCACTATCAGCCCGGCGCTGCCGTTTGTATTGCTCGACCCGGAAAAGACCCATTCGACCGATACGCAAAAGAAGAACGGCGACATCGTGTGCTCGGGCATCATCGAGAGCGCCCGTGCCGCACTGGAAGCTGGCGTTAAGGTGGGCCTTGGCACGGACTCGAGCTGCCCGTTCGTGACGCAGTACGACATGTGGCGTGAGGTGGCCTATTTTGCCAAGTATGTCGGCGTGAGCAACGCCTTCGCGCTGCACACGGCCACGCAGGTCAATGCTGAGCTACTGGGGCTGGGCGGCGAGACCGGCACAATCGAGTGCGGCAAGGCCGCCGATATCCTGGTGACGCGCAAGAATCCGCTCGATGACCTGTGCGCACTGCGTGAGCCGATGCACGTGATGTGCCGTGGTGATCTGGTGCGCAAACTCAAGGTGAAGCGTATTCCCGAGGTGGACGCCGAGCTCGACACGATTATGGCCATGCCTGCCGAGGCGTTGGCCGAGGAGCTTGCCCGCGACGGCGTGGCGTAAGCGTGCGATATGACGATGCGACAAAGGGGCAATCCCTTTGTCATAATCAAAAAAGCCGAGGTCTCAGTGCGAGGCCTCGGCTTTATTTTGTCCCATGGTATGGCGGCTATGAGCGTGTCTCCATCTTGGCGTGGCACTTGGGGCAGGTGACGCGGATCTTGCCCTTGCCCTTGGGGACGGAGAGCATCTGGCCGCAGTTGGGGCACTTGAGGTATGCCGTGGTCTTGCGACCCTTCCACATCTTCTTGGCCGTGCGCTTGGCACGCTCAAAGTCTTCCTTACTGGTGCCGGCTGCGCGTGAGGTGCTAGCCGCTGCAGCGCCGCCGCCCAAGCTGGCGACGAACTTGCCCAAGCCGGGAACATTGGCGGTCGTGGCGACAAAGGCCTCGTTCTCCTTGCGACGTGCATCGATATTTTTGGACAGGCCGCGCAGCACGCCAATCACGATTACGGCGATGGCGATCCAGCTGAGCCACTGGATACGAGCCATCGAACCAATCACGGCGATGATAATGCCTGCGAAGCCCATCACGATGGTGAGTTCGTCAGCGCCATTGCGGCCCTTCATAAAGTCATTCATGCAAATTGCCTTTCATTCGATATGCCGCACGCCTTTATACCCGATTTAGAGCAAGGGGGACAGGTTAATCTGCACCAATGTGGTGCAAACATACCTGTCCCCGGAATACCAAGACGGTGCAAACGTACCTGTCCCCAATGCCCCAATTACTTGGAGAGTTTGTCGACGACGCGTTCGATTTCGGCGAGTTTGGCGGCTTTGAGGTCTTCGTCGCCCGATTCGATTGCCGAAGTCACGCAGCCCTCGATATGCGCCTTGAGCACGTCGGCGTTAATGCGCGCGAGGAGCGCCTGTGTGGCCATGAGCTGCGTGGAGATATCGACGCAGTAGCGGTCCTCCTCGACCATCCGCAGGATGCCGTCGATCTGACCGCGTGCCGTCTTGAGCATGCGGGTCACCGATTTATGGTCTGCCATCATGGCGGGTCCTCGTTTCTGGTCGGGGGTACGTGCGGGTCGTTATGCGGCGGTCACCGAAAGGGCGTGGAACTTCTCGCCGGCGCCCTCGACAGCGGCGGCGAGCTGCTCGGGGGTCACGGTGTCGGCGCACTCCACCTGGACGGTCTGAGTCTCGTGGTCGGCGTCGGCGTCGGTTACGCCCGCAACGTTGAGCAGCGCGGTCTCGACGGTGGCGTCGCAGTGGCCGCACATAAGGCCGGAAGTCTTAATTGTGAAACGCATGGGTATTCCTCTCTGTTGTGTCGGCTTTCCCAGGCACCCGACCTTGACCTTCAAACCGTCGCTCGCGTACCAAAGTACGCGTCGCTCCTCTTTCAGGTCAATCTTGGGCACTTGGAAAACCCGTTCTAAATGGACTTAATGGTGAGCCTATTTTGCCACTTTAGGCTTAAAGG
Organism: uncultured Collinsella sp.; assembly: GCA_902489515.1. Taxonomy (GTDB): domain Bacteria; phylum Actinomycetota; class Coriobacteriia; order Coriobacteriales; family Coriobacteriaceae; genus Collinsella. Next base: position 5,444 of record CABUAL010000131.1, read on the forward strand.
ATTTCAAACGCAGGGCATTGGACACGACGCACACGCTCGACAGGCTCATGGCCGCGGCGCCAAACATCGGCGAGAGTTGCCATCCGGT
>CABUAL010000132.1 GCA_902489515.1 uncultured Collinsella sp.
TAGCTACTGGTTCGTTAACCTGTTCTTCTTTAAGCCGATGGCCGCGTTGTTGTTGATGATGTTCTTGATACCGAACACGGCGGCGACCGTCATGCCCAGCAGAGCGAACGAACCAATCGTTCCTCGTTTTTCAGAGCTCATAAGCCCTCCCAATCATCTGTTAAATGTCATCTAAAACCGTCCGAGCTGCAAGTGCAAACACGGACGGCGCACCTGCTAAGGGGAATGGGGAAAAGGGAGTCAACAAAGCCATCCCCCTTAACGGCGCGAAGCAAACGTCCAGGCGGACGAATACTACTTGTTGGGGAAGGAATAACCTTCGACTGTCACGTGCAGTACCACGACGCGGGGATCCGCGGCATCGGCCACGACACGGTAGGCCTCGTCAATTTCGACGACGGCAACGCCGCCGGTGGGAATCGTCACGGTCTCCCCCGTACCCTCAAAGCGCTCGCGATCATCGATATCGCTGTAGGCGCGCGTACAGGTAAGATCGGCCTTGGAAGCCACCTCAACGGTCAGATTGCCGTCGAGCGGGGCGAGCACGGCATGGTAGCGACGATGACCGACCAGATCGGCAGTAGCCGCCTCGTGGGCGTTCACCCACCAATACACCAGCGAGTCGCCGATAGAGTACGCCACATCGTGCTGCAGTTCAGAAACGCCGTCGAGTGCCTGACCGGTACGCATCCACTTCTTGACGGACTTCATCTGGGCGTCGAAATCGGCACGCGAGTTAAAGATATGCATGACTTATGCCTCCTTAATGGGTGCCAGCGCCTGAGCCAGATCGGCAGACGTCAGCGGTCGCAGGGACACCTCAAAGCTGAAGCTCTCAAAACGGGTGCGATAGGAATCGAGCACCTCGGAACCCCAAGAGTTCGAGCCAAGGCCGAGCAGCTGGTCGTTGATGTTGACCGTAACCGTGTCGCCCGGGACAAGATCGTAGACATGCTTGGCGTTATCGATAGCCTCGCAGCTATAGGGCCATGCGGAGAACGAGAACGGATTGGAAGCGGCGTCGCTCGGACGCGTCACGACCAGACCGTCACCGTGGCTGGAGCGCAGGGCGACCCAGCGGGTACCCTCGCGGTTGGCGCAGTCCTGGGGCATAACGTAGGGCGTGAACATGTCGTCGACCGTAGTGCGGTAATGACCGACCGGGTTGGCGCGCAGCGAGTCCGGATAGTTCTCGCCCGGGCCGTGGCCATACCACTCGACGGCACGATCACAACCGGGAACCTCGAAGGAGATGCCGATGCGCGGGATAATGTCCGAATAGTCGCCGTAGGGCTCGCCGGAAACCTTGAGGTCGACGCGGCCACTCGGAAGCACGGTATAGACGAGCTCGACGCGCATGCCGAACGCGCGGACGGGAGGAGCGATACGCTGGCTCACGGTAACGACGACCGCATTGCCGTCCTGCTTCCAAGAAACATTGCGGGTAGACGTCTGCATCACATCGATGAAGTTATCCTTCCACAGGGAGTCGTACTCCTGGGCGTGGTTATCGACGAGCGGATGCCAAAAACCAACCTGGGGACCGGAGGTCATGACGTCGCGACCGGATGCCTTCCACTCGCTCACGGTACCGTTGACCTTGCTGAAGGTCAGCTCGCCGTTGAGGGAGCGAATACGAATCTCCTGCTCGGTCTCCTCGACCGTAAGCTCAGGACGAGTGGGGGCGGCAATTGCCGGCGCCGGATGGTTTGCGATGGCAAACTGGCTTGCACCCAGTTGGAACATCGGCTCGCACCAGGCGTGAGCCGCCATGGTGTAGGCGTGCACAGTCAGCAGGGTCTCGCCCACTGCGGCCTCGCGAATCACCAGCGGAAGCTGGACGGACTCGCCGGGGGCAACCGCACCGGGCATGAGCGTCTTGCGGCAGACCACGTCGCCGTCCACCAGGGTCTCCGCCGACAGGCAGACATCCTCGAGGGTGGTAAACCAACGCTTGTTGGTGACGGTCAGCTCGCCCGCCTCGGCATCGTAGGCCATGCGAACCGGGCAGATGACCTGGCCGTACTCGGTAAGGCCCGGGCTCGGCTGCTGCCAGGGGAACACCATGCCGTCGATGCAGAAGTTGCTGTTGTTGGGGTAATCGCCGTTGTCGCCGCCATACATGTCGTAGGCAACGCCGTCCTCGGTCACAGCAGCCAAACCGTGGTCGCACCATTCCCAAATAAACTGGCCTTGGATGCAATCCCAGCGATCGAAGACCTCCTGGTACTCGGACAGGCCTCCGGGACCATTACCCATGGAGTGGCCGTACTCGCAGTTGATGCGCGGCTTGGGGAACGGATGCTCGCCAAAGTCGTTCATCTGCGACACGCGGGAGTACATGGTGGAAATGACGTCGACGGTATCGGCGTTGCGATCCTCCTCGTAGTGGACCGGACGACCGTCGAGCTCGTGAGCTTTGGCGTACATCGCGCGGATGTTGCAGCCATAGCCGCTCTCGTTGCCCATCGACCACATGATGATGCACGCGTGGTTGCGTTCCTGCATCACCAGGCGCTCAACACGGTCAACGAAAGCCGGCTCCCAGGCAGGGTCGTCGGTGACCAGGGCGATATTGCCGATATTCTCGAAGCCGTGGCTCTCCATATCGGTCTCGGCGACCAGCATGATGCCGTACTCGTCGCACAGCTCGTAGAAGCGCGGATCGTTGGCGTAGTGGGACGTGCGCACCGCGTTGATGTTGTGCTGCTTCATGAGCTCCAGGTCGCGGCGCATGCGCTCGAGACCCACGGCGCGGCCCTTGTGATCGTCGTGGTCGTGGCGGTTGACGCCATGCATCTTAAAGTAGGTGCCGTTGAGGTAGATATGATTGCCCTCGACCGTCACCTCGGCAAGGCCTTGGCGATGCGGAACGTACTCGCTGACCTCGTCGCCGTCGTAGACCTCAAGCGTAAGGTCATAGAGGAAGGGGTCCTCGGGGTTCCAGAAGTGGGCATCGGCAACGCTGCACTCGGCATGGCCGTCGACGCACTCGCCCGTAGCGACCACATTCTGGCCATCGCTGAGCGTATACACGACGCGACTTGCGCCCTCGGCAACCGTATCGAGCGTGATCAGAGCGGCATCGCCCTCGCGGTGCGTGCGAAACCTAAAGTCGACCAGATGCGCGGCGGGACGCTGCATGAGGTACACATCGCGGAAGATGCCCGATGCCCACCACATGTCCTGGTCCTCGATGTAGCTACCATCGCTGTACTGCAGAACCTTGACCGCAAACAGGTTGTCGCCCTCGACGAGCGCGTCGGTCACGTCAAACTCGGCGGACAGGCGCGAACCCTTGGTCATGCCGATAAACTTGCCGTTGACATACAGCTCGCCGTAGCTCTCGATACCGTCGAAGCGAATAATCTCGCGAGCGCCGGCAGGCACGGCGGGAAGTTTGACGATGCGCTGGTAGACGCCCGTAGGGTCGTCGGAGGGAACGAACGGCTGATCCACCGGGAACGGAAAACCCTCGTCGGTGTAGGCAAGGTTGCCATAGCCGTCTACCTGCCACAGGTGCGGAACCTCCACGTGATCCCACTCGGGCTTGTACGTGCAAAGTGCTTCGTTGGAGACGGCCGCGGGGCCCTCAAAAAGGCGGAACTGCCACGAGCCGGACAGCTGGACAAATCCGCGCGACAGCTCGCGGCTGTACGTAGCGGCGAGATCGGCGGCCTCATAACCCATAAAGTACGCATGGGGTGCCAGGCGGTTCCTGTGGGTGAGCGCTTGGTTTTCCCAATCGTTAATGGCGTCCATGGTGATGCTCCTTCGTCATCGTAGTGCTTCTTTGTGCAACCGGTTGTCCTTATCTTACGGGCGGTACAAAAATCTGTGCAACCGGTTGTCCGCCGAACGGTCGATTTTGTCGGATTAACGGTGCAACCGGTTGTACAACCATGCTACTTATGTCACCCTAAGCTTAGGTGCACAGCACGGGGCATCGTTCTTGAACTCACAGGCAACTGTCGCGCCTGCCTATGTCTCGCCCATACATGCCGTGCTCAGTCGCAGTTTGATTGCAAAACGACACCGGTCACCGGATACCATGGACGCCGTTCACGCGCGCTATAGTAATCTGTATCCGCATTAGCCTTTATCGATAGCCCACCGACCCAATTGCACAGGAGACGCCATGACCCAACCAGCACGCACCGCACCCACGCTTGCCGAGGTTGCTGAAGCTGCCGGTGTTTCGCGCTCCACGGCATCGCGCGCCCTCAACGACTCCCCCCGCATTAGCGAGGAAACTAAAAAGCGTGTCCGCGCAGCGGCGAAAAAGGTTAACTTCGTTCCCAACGCACGCGGCCGGGCGCTCGCCGTCGGACGCACGGAAATTATCGCCGTGCTGGTTACCGAGCCTTTGAGCGAGCTGTTTAGCGATCCCACCTACAGTGAGTTTTTAAGCGGCGTTACCGAGGAACTTTCGGAGTCGTCTTACTTGCCCGTGATCTTGCAGGCATCTTCCTCGCATGAGCGCAACCGCGCACGCAAGCATTTTGAGCGCCGCTCGTTTGACGCCGTCATCGACGTCTCGCCCTACAAGGGCAGTGAGCTGCTCGAGGTGCTGCGCGAGCTGGGCGTACCCACTGTGTTATGCGGCCAGCTCGAGGGCCATCCCTATCGCGACGTGTTCTCGACGGTCTACTCCGACGACGAAGAGGGCGGACGCTTTGCGGCGCTCGCTATGAAAGATCGCGGACGCAAGGACATCGTTGCCGTGCTGGGGCCGCAGGATAACCCCGCCGTCATCGACCGCCTTCGCGGCTACCGTGCAATTTTGGGCGAAAGCCTTCCGGATGAAAATGTCATCTATACCGGATGGAGCAGCGGAGACGGCTACCAAGCCACGCGGCGGTTGCTCGCGCGCGAAATACGTGCCGACGGCGTGCTATGCGGATCGGACCGTATCGCAACCGGCGTTATCGCCGCATTCAACGAAGCAGGAATTAGCGTACCCAAAGACGTTTCGGTCGTGGGCTTCGATGACCACGAGGTCGCAGCTCGCAGCGTCCCCGCGTTGACGACCATTCGTCAGCCGCTTCGCGAGGAAGGCCACATGGCCGCAGGCATTGCGCTCGATATGATCAATGGCGCCGTACCCACCACCACCGTCATGCACATGCAGCTCGTTCAGAGAGACTCACTGTAGGAAACTGGGCCGGGCTTTCCGCTAGGCTGCTTTAGCGGAAAGCCCGGCCCATTCCGAACGCCGATTCTGGGATGTACTTTCCGCCAGAAGCTCAACCGGAAAGTGCGACCCGTTATTTGGCTGGATTCTGGGTCGCAGTTTCCGCGACGTCCGGTCACCCTATGCCCTCGCAACCTCGGCGTATAAAAAACGAGGGAAGGCACACGTCCTTCCCTCGTTGCTGGCAATAGGTAGCCGCTCGCCTACATCAGGCGCAGGCTGACGTCCTTGAGCTGGGCGCCGGAAACGGCACTCGGAGCACCCGACATAAGGTCGGAGCCGCTGG
>CABUAL010000133.1 GCA_902489515.1 uncultured Collinsella sp.
TTGTTATCCTGCGGGTTGTAATGGTCGGTGAGCTCACCGGCGACGCCCTTGATACCCACGGCATTGCAACCGCTGGCGTCGAGCATGCGGCGCGCGACCGCAGCGCCCGTATCGCCGTCCGAGCGCACCTTAGACCAGGTTTTATACGTCGAGTTGATATAGCTCTGCGCGGCAAGACCGAGCACCGTACAAACAAGGACGACCAGCAGGTACAGCGGGTCGATGCCAAAGCCATAACCATAGTAATAGGGCATGCGAATTCCTCCGAATCGAGTTACACGTTGGAGGCATTCTACCCACTCGCCCAGCCAACGAGACAGCATCGATGTTTTGGCAATGTCAGCGAAAACGGCCGAGAGCGAGCAAGGTGACGTGAAAGAGAAGCGACGCGTACTTTGGTACGCGAGCGACGATTGAACGTCAGATTGCCGCTCTCGGCCGTTTGCAGCGTCGAGCTGTTACGCGGTTTGGTAAAACCGCGTAACCATATACCTACAGGAGCTCGATTTTGCCGTCCTTCACCGTCAACCCCATGTTGCCCGAGAGCAGATCGTCCAGGCGCGAGCCCACAAGCTCAAAGCGCCAACCTTCGCGCAAAGGGCTCTGCTCGGGATGCTCAATATAGTCGGCCAGGTCATCGCGCGAGGCAATGACCGAGGTCGCCACGCCCGAACGCTCGGCAACCAGGCGAATGAGCGCGTACATGAGATCCGTCACGCTCTCCAGCTCCGGAGAGATCTGGCGATGTCCGCGCACCATGAGCGGCAGGCGATCGTGCGGGCAGCTCGCGCCGCGCTTGATGGCCATGAGCGCGCCGTCCACATCGCGCTCCCCCAGTTGATCGGTGCCGCGGATGCTGCGGAACTCCTCAACGCGCACGGGATTGCGCTTGACGAGCGCCAGCAGCGTATCGTCGGACATGACCCACTTGCGCGGGATGTTGCGGCGCTCGGCGCGGTCCTCGCGCCAGGCGGCAAGCTCGCGCGCAATGCCCAGCTGATGGCGGCTACACGAGTTGATGCGCTTGACCTTGCGGAATGCCTCATGGCGGTCGGCGCGGTAGTGCGACTCGTCTGCCAGCGGGCGCAACTCGTCGAGCACCCAATCCACGCGGCCAAGCTCGCGCAGGCGGCTCATCATCTCGGTATAGGCGACGATCAGATACTTGACGTCATCGATCGCGTACTCAATCTGCTTATCGCTCAGCGGGCGGCGCGACCAATCGGTCAGCGACTCGGTCTTGGGCAGCGATACGCCGCAGAACGTCTGAACGAGCGCGCCGTAGGAAATCTGCTGGCGCTCGCCCAAAAAGGCGGCGGCAACCTGTGTGTCAAAAATCGGTCGCGGCAGCGCGCCCACGGTGTGGAGCATGACCTCCATATCCTGCGAGCAGGCGTGGAAGACCTTGACCACGCTCTCGTCGGCCATAAGCTCGGCCAGCGGCGATAAGTCGTCGATCACCAAAGGATCGACCGCGACACTCTCGGCGGGGGTGGCAATCTGAACCAGGCACAGGCGCGGATGAAACGTGCGCTCGCGCAAAAACTCGGTATCGACGGCAATCGCGTCGAACTCACGAGCGCGCTGACAAAAGTCGAGTAGAGCCTGATGTGTGGAAATGTACATATCAACCCATCGAATAAGGTTAGGCCCGAAAAACACGGGTAGGATATCGGCATTGCCCTACAACTATACTCGGTTAGTCACAGAACGGGAACGTAAGTATGCGCTGCCTTATCATCCACAACCCGGCATCGGGTCCCAGCTCCGATGAAATCTACGCATTCACGCACGCTCTTGCACAGGGCGGCGACGAGGTCGTAATGCGCTTTATCGGCGATGGCATGGAGCCCGAGGACGCGGTAGCGGACGTTCGTGAGTTCGACCGCGTAGTCGTTTCGGGCGGCGACGGCACCGTCTCCAACGTGCTCGACCAGATGCGCGGGTGCGGTGTCCCTACGCTCATCTTCCCCTCCGGCACGGCCTGCCTGTTCTTTAACAACATCGGTAATGCCCCCGAGGCGGCGGCGCTTGCCAAGGCTTGCCGCGCCGGCCGCACGGTCAAGGTGGACATGGGTGAGCTCTTTTGGATCGACGAGAACGGTAGCGAGAAGCGCCACGGCTTTATCATCATCGCCGGCTCGGGCTTCGACGCCGAGATCATGATGAAGGCCGCCCCCACCAAAAACGACATTGGCGAGATCGCCTACTTCCTCTCCGCGCTCGCCACGCCCAACCCCACGGTGGCGCACTTTACCATTGAACACGACGGCATGGTCGAGGAGCTTGACGGCATCTGCTGCATGGCGGGCAATACCTCAGTCATCCAAAACGACATCAACCTGTTCCCCAACTGCCGCATGAACGACGGCATGGTCGACATCGTCGTTATTGAACCCGTGCGCACGGTGCAGCTGCTCCCCACGGTGATCACCGCCGCGCTCGACCCCGCCGGCAAGGTGCTCGGCCGCCCGCAGTTTAAGATTATCCAGACCAAGGAAGCCAAGATTACCTGCACGCCGTCGCTGGGTATGCAGTTCGATGGCGAGATCATCTCCAGCAACTCCGGTGTCTTTGGCGCCCGCGCGCTTCCGCAATGCCTCGACCTCATCGTCGACGAATTCTCACCACTCGGAAAATAGGAGAACCCCGTGAACGACAACCCTATCCTTGGCTTTATCGTCATCGTTCTGGCCCTGCTCGTGGGCTACGCCATCAACGTGATTCACCGTCGAAAGAAGTAAATCCACATTGGTATGATATTCATCCAATCACCGAGGAGAAGTCCAAGGGCAACAACATGGCCGCCATGGGTGTTGGCGCCATCATCATCGATGTCTGTGGCTTCGTGATCTATCGTCGCAAGAAGGCCTAAGAACCCCACACCTTAAGGCGCGGGCGGGATGGCCAAGGTCGCCCCCCGCTCAGCCCGCCCCTTCGACCGGCGGGAAACGTCGCCGAAACCTTTTCAAAAAAGATTTCCCCGCACACACTTCGCTGTGCTATAGTGCAGCGCAACAGCAACTGGGCGCGACTGCGCCATGGCATCACGAAAGGAGCCACCAAGATGAAGAACGCGATGAAGTCCCTCAACAACTGGTGGTGGCGTGATGCGAATACGATCGGTCGACAGTGAGTCCCTCACGCCTGTTTTTGCGCTCTAGGTGATTGAAAGGCCTCCGGTTTCGACCGGGGGCCTTTTTCTATCTCGAGCCCGATCGCATTCGCATCACGCGCCTCCGCTTTTCCCTTGCACTCCCCTTCCGAAAGGATTTTCAACATGTCTCAGAACACCACCGCCCAGCCCCGCACCGTCCAGACCACTGACCGCGGCAAACTCGACCTCAAGGCACTCACTCTCTATGCCATCCTCCTCGCCGCCGGTTTCGTCCTCAACATGACCGTCTCCAAGTTCTTTAGCGGCCTCACCGGAGGCTTCCTCTCGCCCGAGTTCATCATCGCGGCTTTCTGCCTCGAGATTCTCATCGTCAAGCCCAACATCGGCCAATCCGCGATTATCGGCCTCCTCGCCGGCGTTGTAATCCAAATCACCGCCTCCGTCAAGGGCCCCGACCTGATCGCCGAGCCCGTCGCCGCCATGGTCATGGCTCTGCTCGTCTCCGTGCTCGCCGACTCCAAGGTCAAGGGCCTGCTCCCGCTCGTCAGCACCTTTGTTGTCACCTTCATCTCCGGCATGATCTACGCGGCGATCTTCTCCTTTGGCGTCATGAACAACCCGGCTTTCATGGGCGTCATGGCTCCTGTCGTCGTCGCCACCGGTGTTGCCAACGCCATCATCGTGACCGCCCTCTACATCCCCATTAAGAAGGCCCTCAAGCTTAACGACTAAGTAGCTGACAGGCCACACGCAGGCACCTCTACAACAACTCCGCTCATAACACTCTAGAACCCAACGACGTTCCATCCTTGCGCCGCCCATCAGCTATGCCGACGCAACCCCCATTGAGAGAGGGAACTCCCATGTCTCAGAACAATGCCCGCACCGTTACCGCCGCTGTCAACTCCGTTGGAATCCTCGACATCAAGTCGCTCGTCCTGCTCGCCATCCTGCTCGCCGCCGGCTTCATCCTCAACTTGACCCTCGGCAACGCACTTGCCATCGTGGGCATCAAGCCGCAGTTCATCATCGCCGCCTACGCACTCGCCATTCTTCTGATCGACGCAAACTACCTCCAGGCAATCATCTTCGCGGTTATCTCCGCCTGCGTCATCCAGCTCACCACATCAATCCCCGGCCTCAACTTTGCCACCGAGACCGTCGCCGCGCTCGCCATGGTCGCGCTCGTTAAGTCAGGCATCGGCGGCAAGAACGTCAACCCGCTCGTTGCCACGTTTGTCGCCACGTTAATCTCGGGCGCACTCTTCGCCGTGCTCGGCACGGTAATCATGGGCGGCGCCATCGCCTCCACCGCGGTCAAGATTCCACTGGTCCTAGGCACCGCCGTCTTCAACGCCATCCTGGTCCAGGCCCTCAGCATTCCGCTCAAGAAGGTCTTCTCCAAGTAGTAATACTTGCTACCATGTAGACCGCCGGTCGTTTTGCGGCCGGTGCTCTTTTACGATAGAAAGGCCCCCATGAGCTCCAGCAATACCATCATCAAGCTCGATGACGTCTCATTTTCCTATGGGCACGAGGCGCAGAATGCCCTCGATCACGTCTCACTCGCCATCGAAAAGGGTGAGTTTGTGGGCGTCATCGGCCCCTCAGGCGCCGGCAAATCGACGCTTGCCGCCGTTATGAGCGGAGCCATCCCCCACCATTACACCGGCCAGCTCTTTGGAGCCACGCTCGTCGATGACCGCGACACCTGCGAGATCACCCTCACGGATATCTCGCGCGTGGTGGGAAGCGTGCTGCAGGACATCGATGCCCAGATGGTTGCGCCCATCGTTGAAGACGAGATGCTCTTTGGCCTCGAGAACTTTGGCATACCGCACGATCAAATCGAGGAGCGCATCAGCCAGACGCTGACGACCGTCGGCATTAGCGACCTGCGCCACCGCGAGATTGCCACGCTTTCGGGCGGGCAGAAGCAGAAAGTCGCAATCGCGGCGATCATCGCCATGGCACCCGACGTGCTCGTGCTCGACGAGCCCACGGCAGCGCTCGACCCGGCAAGCTCCACGCTCGTTTTTGACACGCTGCGCCAAATCAACCGCGAGCACGGCATCACCGTGGTTGTCATCGAGCAGAAGGTCGCGCTGTTGTCGAAATACTGCAGCCGCGTGCTCGTCATGGCAGACGGCAAGCTCGCGTTTGACGGCGAACCCCACCAGGTCTTTGCCCACGCAAACGAGCTGCGCCAGATGGGTGTCGACAGTCCCCGCGTCGCGCGCATCGCGAACAGCCTGGCAGAAGCGGGTCTGTTGCCGAGCGATCAGGCACCCTGCCTCAATGTTTCCGAAGCGCACCAGCTTATCTCGTCCTTACTTGCGGATGCAACGAGCAAGAACGCG
>CABUAL010000134.1 GCA_902489515.1 uncultured Collinsella sp.
ACGGCGTGTCCCAAGCAGCCTGTCGCACTGATTTTTGTGGGCGTACGCACCGAAGTTGCCAAGCGCGTCTTGGACTTCTCTTACGGCTTTGCCTGCGGTCTGGGTGCCACGGTCAAGGAGGTGGGCGACCGCGTGTTCATGGTGCTGCCCGCCGGTTGCGAGGTCAAAGATTCCGATCTCAAGAAGCTTCGTGCCGACGGCTACCTTAAGTAAAGACAAGACGAGGAGATTCCCATCAACATCTACACTATCGTCCAGCTGGTCAACACGCTGTTCAACTTCTATTCCACGCTCATTGTCGTCTACTGCTTTATGACGTGGATTCCCATGAAGCAGGGTGGTTTGCTTCAGGATATTGCTGCGGTGCTTGATAGCGTGTGCGGTCCGTGGCTCAACCTGTTCCGTCGTTTCATCCCGCCGATGGGCGGTATCGATTTTTCGCCGGTCGTTGCGATTATTGCGTTGCAGTTGGTGCAGAGGCTGGTTCTGCAGCTTCTTATAGGTATACTCGTGTAGAACTGTCTTAGTAACTTACGTCGGGCGTGTAGCGCCGAGGCGATGAAAAAGGAGACTTGTTATGGCTATTACCCCTGCAGACATCCAGGCTCAGACTTTCTCTGAGGCCAAGCGTGGCTACGATCCTGCCGAGGTCGACGTCTTCTTGGAGACGCTGTCCTCCGAGGTTGACGCTATGCTCGCTAAGATCGTCGACCTTAAGGGTCGTCTGACTGCTACCGAGCAGCAGCTTGCCGATGCGCAGGCTCAGCTTGCCCAGGCTCAGGATGCCACCGCCCAGGCCGTTCCTGCCGCCCCCGTGGCTGCTCCCGCCCCTGACTTCTCCGCTCAGGAGCGCCAGATTTCCGCTGCCCTGATCGCTGCCCAGCAGACCGCTGAGACCATCGTCAACGATGCCAACGAGAACGCTGAGCGTATCCGCAACGAGGCTGACGCCAAGGCCCGCGAGGTTATCCGTCAGGCTCTGACCGAGAAGCAGGCCGAGCTCGAGGAGATCGATCGTCTCAAGGCTTCCCGTGAGGAGTTCAAGGCAGAGTATCTCAAGCTCATCCAGCACTTCATGGACGATGCCCAGAATTCCTTCCCGGCCGATCTGATGGCTTCCACGCCGGTCGGTTCTGCCGCTTCTCCTGCAGTGACTGTTCCCGCCGAGCCGCTGCCCGTCGCTGACCCGGTTGTCCCCGTGGCCGATCCCTTCGCCCCGATCGACAACTTTGCTGCCGACGACCTGGACTAACATTCGGCCTACAATTTAGTGCCTAGAAAGGACCCGCAGCTTGCGGGTCCTTTTTTATGACTGTGCAGGGGCGCGCAACATAAAAAACCGAGCCCTGCACATAATGGCGCAGAACTCGGCGAACGGGTGAGCGGTCAAGGGTAGGTTTTAAGGCATGTCCCAAAACCTACTTGAGGAGGAAGTCGGAGAGGGGAATGGTACGGGCCTCGCGATGCTCGGGATCGGCGATGTGGTCGGCAGGATATCCACAGACGAGCATGTGATAGGGATAGACGCCCTTGGGCAGATTGAACTGCTCCTGTGCCACCCCAGGCTTAAAATGGCATACCCAGCACGTTCCCAGGCCCTGCTCGGTGGCCTCCATCATCATCTGATCGCAGACGATCGAAGTATCGATGGCACTCGAGTTCATCTGATCATACGGGCGCACCCAGGCATCATCGGTAACGCTGCAAATAAGGAAGATAAGCGGAGCGCCAAAGATAGACCCATCACGAGCAAACCGGGGCTGACAAGCAGCTGCCTTCTCCAGAAGCTCAGGCGTATCCAACACCATCACACGGGTTGGATGATTATTACAAGCAGAAGGAGCAATCCGCCCAGCCTCAACAATGGCATCCACTACAGCCTGCTCCACAGCCCGATCTTCAAACTCACGACAAGAATACCGACCCCGAGCCAGATCCAAATAACTCACAACCAAGACCTCCAAATTCAACGAATCAATCCAAAGTAAAACAAAGGGTACCCAAAGCCCCATCCACCCAAACGTTTAAGGCGGTCCCAAAGTTCCCAATCGGGTCCAAAGGCCCCGCCAACAAAAGCCCCATCGCTTTCAAAGTATCAGCCAAAGTTCCCAATGGTGGTACGTAAGGCGAAGGGCCGGCACCTGTTTACTTTCGAACGACTCTGCCATGCAGCCGGAGTGAGAAAGCAAACAGGTGCCGGCCCTTCGCCGCCGGGACACGTACCCCCAATTAACTGTTCTTCATGACAATCGAATCCACGACATCGGCCACATTCTCGCAGCAGTCAGCGCAGTACTCCAGGAAGGCGTACACGTCACGCCAGGCGATGACCTCGAGCGGGTCCTTGCCGTTAACGTGCAGGTTGCGCATGGCGTTGATGTAGAGCTCGTCGGCTTCGGACTCGATGGTGTTGATCTGGATGACGAGTTCGCGCAGGGTCTTGGACTTGCGGTAGTTGGGCAGCTCGACCATCAGGTCTTTCATGGCGCGGCAGGCGTCAGTCACCTTGTGGGCGATGACGATGGCATCGGGGTGAATGCTCTGGATGTTGGTGAAGTAGACGCGCTGCACGACGCCCTCGATACGGTCAAGCACAGTGTCGAGCGAGCAGCTCATCAGGTCCAGATCCTCGCGCTCAAGCGGGGTGATAAAGGCAGTGAGCAAGGCATCCTCGAGCTCATGGTGCTTCTTGTCGGCCGCATGCTCAATCGCATGCATCTCCTCGAGCATGTCGTGGATCTGCGCGGGATCAAAGTTCTCAAAAATCTTGATGAGCAACTCTGCGGCCTGGACAGCAAGGTCGGCGCAGGCGACGTAGTTGTCAAAGTAGAACGAATCGGGTTTCTTTGCCATGGGTGGGTCCTTTCGAGGCGAAGACGGGTGGGCGAAGTGTTGCGGTCCAGATGGACGTTCGGTTTGACTAGAGGAACATCATGAACAGCTTGGCCATGACAAAGCTGATGAGTCCGCAGGCGGGGAAGGTGAAGAACCAGGTGAACATCATGTCCTTGACGACGCCGAAGTTGATGGCCGAGAGGCGCTTGACGGCACCGACGCCCATGATGGCGCAGGTCTTGATGTGCGTGGAGGACACAGGGATGCCGGTAAGGGTGGCAAGCAGCAGGTTCGCGGCGCCCGCCAGGTCGGCGGAGAAGCCCTGGTACTTTTCGAGCTTGACCATGCTCTGGCCGACGGACTTGATGATGCGCTCGCCGCCCACGCTGGTGCCGATGCCCATAGTGGCCGAGCACAGCAGCATAATCCAGATGGGGATGCCTGCATCGCCGACGCTCGTCTGGCCGCTGGCAAAGGCCACGCCTAAAAAGAGCACGCCGATGAACTTCTGTCCATCCTGCGCGCCGTGCATAAAGCTCATGGCCGCAGCGCTCGCGATCTGAGCGTATTTAAAGAAGACATTGGCACGTCGCCTGTTGGCGGCGGCGAAAAGAATCGAGACGAGCTTGCACAGGACCCAGCCCATGACAAAGCCCAGGCCGATGGAGAGTGCCAGGCCGTAGATGACCTTCATCCACTCGTGGACGTTGACGCTGCTCGCGCCGCCGAGGGCGATAGCGGCACCGGTCAGGCCGGCGATAAGGCTGTGGCTTTGCGAGGTGGGGATGCCAAAACGCGACGCTGTGGCGCCGTAGACGACGATGGAGAACAGGGCCGCGCACAGGCAGGCGAGCGCCATGGTGCTGTTTCCGCCAAAGTCGACGATATGCGAGATGGTATTGGCGACGCTCGCATTAAAGTGCGTCATGATGAGCACACCGAGGAAGTTGAATGCGGCGCTCATGAGAATGGCGGCGCGGGCGGGCATGCAACGCGTAGTGACGCAGGTCGCGATGGCGTTGGGCGCGTCGGTCCATCCATTGACGAAGATGGCGCCGAGCGCGAGGATCACGGTGACGGCAAGGACTGGGTTCGACACAATTTGGCCGAGGAAAGTTGAGAACGTTACGTCCATATATGGGCTTTCTCGAAGTTTGCAGACACGTTACAAAAACATGATAAATCGTATCACCTCCTGCGGGTTTCTTTGCCGAGTTCTGATGGGAGAAGTGATTTTTTGGCACTAAAATTGAATATTAGCCCTGTTGACCGTGGGTGTTCTTTTTGCTATCACGCCATGCGGACACGCGCGTTCGCTCCGACATTCCAAAACCACAGTCTGTTCGCTTTACAATATGCAAACATGCGTTCGATAATGGGAAGTATGGAATATCGACAGACAGATGGCAAAACTCGGCGCGTGCACAAGCAGTATGTGGACGTCGTGGCTCGCATCCTCGCGGGCGGACAAGTCGTGCCGGTTACCGTCTGCTGGGTCGACGGTCGCTGCTTTACGATTGACGAGATCGTCTCGTCCACTGGTTTTGGCCTGACGGTCCACGGCGTTCGTACGGCAACCTATAAGGTGCGTTTTGGCGGGCACGCGACCGAGTTGTATCTGGAGGACCAGGCGTACGGACGGCCGGACGGCTCGCAGGCCCACGTGATGCGTTGGTGGGTCTGGGCGTTTGATCGTACGCTTGAGGGCGAGCGCCGTAGGTAAGGACGCACGGCGTTCGGGTACAATGACAGGAATCTTGTCAGCTACTGCGCCGTTATTTGTGGCGCTTTTTGAAAGGACGAACCTATGAACGATATCCAGGGCTATCAGAACGGCCCCGTCGAGAGCGGCGCAAGCCGCGCCAAGGAGATGTCGCCGCGCGCGTACAACCTTGTCATGTCTGCCCTGATCTTCTTGGGCTTTTGCGCCATGGGCGCCGGCGCCTACTTTACGAGCACCATGTCGTTTGCGCGCATGATGATGAGCGGCGCAGCCTTGCCGCTGGTCTTTGGCTCGTTTATTTTGACCATCGTCGGCATGGTCATGATGTCGGCCGCCGCCAGCAAGCAGTCCGTGGGCCTGTCCCTTGTGGGCTACGTAATCTTTGCGAGTACCTTTGGCCTGACCGCGTCGTTTGGCCTTGCCAACTACGACCTGCCCACCATCAACACTGCCTTTATCGCCACGGCCGCCATCACCTTTGTCTTTGGCGCGCTGGGCGTGACCTTCCCCAAGTTTTTCCAGCGCGTATATGGCATCGGTTTTGGCATTCTGCTCGCCACTATTCTGGTTGAGATCGTGCTGATGTTCATGGGCGTCTCGCAGTCCATCACCGACCTGATCGTGATCGTGGTGTTCGCCGGCTTTATTGGCTACGACACCTATGTTGCCACGACGGTGCCGCCTACGCTGCCCAACGCCGTGCTCATGGCGTCCAATCTGTTCGTTGACATTATCAACGTGTTCCTGCGCATCCTGAACATCCTTGGCCGTCGCGACTAGTGGCGAATTGCGGCGGTGCTTGCCGTGCGGGCAAATCGATGCGAAAGGCGGTCCTTCGGGGCCGTCTTTTTTGTACGCGGCGGGGTGTTCTTCGGTGGCCACAGCA
>CABUAL010000135.1 GCA_902489515.1 uncultured Collinsella sp.
TGGCGGCACGGGGCGAATCAGACAATGCTTGGTGTAGCCAATCAGATCGCGGCGGCCGGCCTTTTCCAGTGCCTCGCGCACAAGCTTGTAGTTCTCGGGCTTGCGATACTGGATGAGCGCGCGCTGCATGGCCTTCTCGTGCGGGTCGCGTGCCACGTAGATCGGCTCCATGGTGCGCGGGTCCACGCCGGTGTAGTACATGCACGTCGACATGGTGGACGGGGTGGGGTAGAAGTCCTGCACCTGTTCGGGCATGTAGCCCATGTCGCGCACGGCTTCGGCAAGGTCCACGGCTTCCTTCATGGTTGAACCGGGGTGGCTCGAGATCAGATACGGCACAACATACTGCTTGAGTCCATACTCGCGGTTCAGGCGCTCAAATTTGCGGCAGAACGCATCGTAGACGGCTCGGCTCGGCTTGCCCATCACGGACAGCACCGCGTCGCTCACGTGCTCGGGCGCCACGCGTAGCTGGCCCGAGACATGGTGCTCCAGCAGCTCGCGTAAAAACTCGTCCGAGGCATCGGCCATGGTGTAGTCAAAACGGATGCCGCTGCGCACGAAGACCTTCTTGACGCCCGGCAGCTGGCGCAGGTCGCGCAACAGCTGCGTGTAGCCGCTTTCGTCGACCACCATGTTCTTGCATACGCTCGGCCACAGACAGCGCTTGTTCTTGCACACACCGTGCTTGAGCTGCTTGTCGCAGGCGGGACGGCTAAAGTTGGCCGTCGGTCCACCCACGTCGTTGATGTAGCCCTTAAACTCGGGATCGCGCGTGAGCAGCTCGGCCTCGCGCATGATCGAGTCGTGGCTGCGCATCTGCAACACGCGGCCCTGGTGGAAGGTGAGCGCGCAAAACGAGCACTCGCCAAAACAGCCGCGGTTGGAGCTAATGGAAAACTTGATCTCAGCAAAGGCCGGCACGCCGCCTGCCGCGTCGTAGTCGGGATGCCAATCGCGTGCGTAGGGGAGTTCGGCCACCTCGTCCATCTCGTCGGTGGTGAGTGTTGCCGACGGCGGGTTCTGCACCACGTACACGCTGTTGGGATATGGCTCTACCAGGCGATGCCCGGTGATGGGGTCCATATTCTGCTGCTGCACGTTAAAGCTGCGGGCGTAGTTGAGCTTGTCGGCGGCAAGGTCGTCCCAGCTGGGCAGCAGGTCGTAGTCGTAGACCTCGTCGAGCGAACCCGTGCGGTAAACGGTGCCGTTGATATAGGTGATCTGATCGACGGGCAGCCCCGCGTCGAGTGCGTCGGCGATCTCGACAATCGCGTGCTCGCCCATGCCGTAGATGAGGATGTCGGCGCCCGAGTCGAGCAGTACCGAGCGCTTAAGCTTGTCCTGCCAGTAGTCGTAGTGGGCCAGACGGCGCAGGCTCGCCTCGATGCCGCCGATGATGATGGGAGCGTCCTTAAACGTCTGGCGGATGAGGTTTCCGTAGACCGTGACGGCGCGATTGGGACGGCGCCCCTCCTCGCCGCCGGGCGTGTAGGCGTCGGTGTGGCGGCGATGCTTGGTCACCGAATAGTGGTTGACCATGGAGTCCATGTTGCCGGCACTGACGAGAAAGCCCAAGCGCGGCTCGCCGAGCACGGTGATGCTGGCGGGGTCGGTCCAGTTGGGTTGGCAGATGATGCCCACCTTGTAGCCGTGCGCGTCGAGTACGCGGCTGATGATGGCCATGCCAAAGCTGGGATGGTCCACATAGGCGTCGCCGCAGATGTAGACAAAGTCGCACTGGTCCCAGCCGCGTGCATCCATGTCGGCTCGACTGACGGGGAGGAATTTATCGCGGCCCGGGCGCCAGGGGCGGGTCGTCGTGCATCCTCCTTGTTGACGACCCTGGCCTGCGCCTTGCCGCCGCGCTTTTGCTGCTGGCCCTGTTTGCCCTGCTGACTGCGCTGGTTGTTCTGAGCGTGCTGAGGCTTTTTTGCCACGATCCCTCCCGGTGTCTGTATGCTGCACGTAATTGTAACCAGTCTTTTTGGGACGGAGCTAAAAAGACTGGGGGAGTACATGGGCTGGCGGATCGGCGTGCCGATGCGGGCGCCGTTTGTTTCCAGACTGTGTATCCCCGTGTCGAAGGAGCCGTCTCGCGCGCACGCCATGTTGTCAATGGGTTACAGTATGAACGGCGGTTATGTTTCCGCCAACGCACGAGAGGGTCGTCAACAAGGAGGATGCACGACGATGCAGCGTGCCAAACAGATATCGGAGTCCATCGAACTGGGCATTATCCTGGCGCTCGCCGGCGGCTTTATGGATGTGTATTCGTACATTGGGCGCGACCATGTTTTCGCAAACGCGCAGACGGGCAACATCCTGCTTGTGGGCGTGAGCATCTCGGAGGGCAATTGGACACTTGCGGGGCGCTACTTCTTCCCTGTGGTGTCGTTTGCCGTGGGCATTATGCTTGCCGACCTGGTACACGAACGGTTTGGCAGTGTGATTCACTGGCGCCAGGTGACGGTGTTCTTTGAAGCCGTCATCTTGCTGGGCGTGAGCTTTATCCCCGGTGGCGGTTACAACCTGCTCGCCAACTGCCTCACTTCGTTTGCCTGCGGCATGCAGGTCGAGAGCTTCCGCAAGATTCACGGTCATGGCATCGCTACGACCATGTGCATCGGCAACTTGCGCAACGCGCTGCAAAACGTGGACGATTACATCATCACCCACAGGCGCGGCTTTTTGGAAAACGGCCTGCTGTACTTTGGCGTGATCTTTACCTTTGTGTTTGGCGCCGTGTTGGGCAACTGGTGTATTGAGCGCATGGGCCTGCACGCCATCGTCGTGGCGAGCTTGCTGCTGTTTGTCGCGTTTGCCATCATGTTCATCGACCGCGAGCGCGACTTGCGCTTACGCTGGAAGGTTGCGGCCGAGGCTTGGAAAGAGGGCTGTCGAAAGTAACCGAATGCGGCAAAGGGGCTGTCCCTTTGCCGCAATATTTTTCATCACCTGTTGAAACGCTTTAACAAATTTGACGTTCTCACGCGTTTTTTGTTTCAAAAGCGTTAGGATGGGACTCATAGCGTGGGGCGTAATGGGTGCCCCGCACACGATGGGAGGCTATCAATGGCTAATCGTTTCGTTCTCAACACCATTTCTTATCATGGTTCCGGCGCCATCAAGGAGATCCCCGGCGAGCTCCAGCGTCGCGGCTACAAGAAGATCTTCGTCTGCTCCGACCCCGATCTGGTCAAGTTCGGCGTTACCGCTAAGGTGACCGACGAGCTCGACGCTGCCGGCATCGCTTGGAGCCTCTACTCCGAGATCAAGCCCAACCCCACTATCCAGAACGTCAAGGACGGCGTCGAGGCCTTCAAGGCCGCCGAGGCTGACGCTATCGTGACCATCGGTGGCGGCTCCTCCATGGACACCGCTAAGGCCATTGGCATCATCATCAACAACCCCGAGTTCGCCGATGTCCGCAGCCTCGAGGGCGTTGCTCCCACTAAGAACCACGCCGTGTTCACCATCGCTGTGCCGACGACCGCCGGTACCGCTGCCGAGGTGACCATCAACTACGTCATCACCGACCCCGAGAAGGTCCGCAAGTTCGTGTGCGTCGACACCAACGACGCCCCCGAGGTCGCCGTCGTCGACCCCGACATGATGGCTTCCATGCCCGCCGGCCTGACCGCCTCCACCGGCATGGACGCTCTGACCCACGCCATCGAGGGCTATACCACCAAGGGCGCTTGGGAGCTCTCCGACATGTTCCACTTTGAGGCTATTAAGCTGATCAGCGAGAACCTGCGCGACTCTGTCGCCGAGGCCAAGTCCGGCCAGCCCGGCTCCGGCCGTGAGGGCATGGCCCTTGGCCAGTATGTCGCCGGCATGGGCTTCTCCAATGTCGGCCTGGGTATCGACCATGCAATGGCTCACACCCTGTCCGCTCACTACGACACCCCGCACGGCGTCGCCTGCGCCATGCTGCTGCCGATCGCCATGGAGTTCAACAAGCCGGTTTGCGCCGAGCGCCTGGCCAAGGTCGCCGTTGCCATGGGCGTTGACACCACGGGCATGAGCACCGACGAGGCCGCCGACGCCGCTATCGCCGCCGTCAAGCAGCTTTCCGCCGACGTGAACATCCCGCACGTCTGCGAGGCCATGAAGGCTGACGAGATCGAGGTCCTGGCCAAGGACGCCATGGCCGACGCCTGCTTCCCGGGCAACCCGCGCGAGGCGACGCTCGACGACGTCATCGAGCTCTTCAAGAAGATCTGCCCGGCTGCTTAACCTGGTTCGGCGGGCACTGTTCGGAAGAGCTCGATGGGTCATCTCGCTGGGTAAATATTTGTGCGTGATGGTATCGTTGTTGGGGCTTTTACTGATTACGGGATGTTGACTTTGGAGTTGTGGATGGTGTCCCAAATGGATTCTACGCTTGGTTTCATTACTGACCAGCTTAAGACGCTGACTTCTATTGCCTCGCCTACGGGCTATACCCGTACGGCGACTGATTATCTAATGGAAACGTTGCGCGATATGGGCTTTGGCCCTGAGCGTTCCAATAAGGGCAACGTGCTGGTTGAGCTTGGCGGCGAGGGCGAGCCGCTTGTGTTGGCGAGCCATGTCGACACCCTGGGCGCCATGGTGCGCTCCATTAAGGACAATGGCCGCCTGCGTCCCACGACGCTTGGTGGGCACCAGTGGTCTACGGCCGATGGCGAGAACTGCACCGTCTACACGCGTGACGGCAATGCGTACACGGGTGTGGTTCTCAACACCGAGCCTTCGGCGCACGTGGCCGACGAGCCGGTCAAGACCATCGAGAAGAACATGGAAATCCTGCTCGATGAGAATGTCGACAGCAAGGACGATGTGCTTGAGCTGGGCATTCAGACCGGCGACATCATCGCTATGGATCCGCGTACCACGGTGACGGAGAGCGGCTACATCAAGAGCCGCTTCTTGGATGATAAGCTGTCGGCGTCGATTCTGCTGGGTCTGGCCCGCGCCGTTGCTGACGGCGAGGTGTCGCTGCTCTTTACCGTGTACGAGGAGGTCGGCCACGGCGGCGCCTTCGTGCCGGCCGACACGCGCGAGATGATCAGCGTTGACATGGGCTGCGTGGGCGACGACCTGGGCTGCACCGAGCGCATGGTTTCGATTTGCGCTAAGGATTCGGGCGGTCCGTACAACTACGACCTGGTAACCACGCTGTCCAACATCGCGCGCGAGCTGGAGCTCGATTACGCCATCGATGTGTACCCGCACTATGGCTCCGACGTCGAGGCCACGCTCTCGGCCGGCTACGACATTCGCCATGGTCTGATCGGCCCCGGCGTGTACGCGAGCCACAACTACGAGCGCAGCCACATCGACGGCGTGCGCAGCGCCATCGCCCCCGGCCAGGCTGT
>CABUAL010000136.1 GCA_902489515.1 uncultured Collinsella sp.
CATGGCATTGTGCCCAAGACAGTGCGCAAGGCCATCAACGACATCTCAAGTTTTATTGCCGAGGCCGAAAAAACCGTGGGTTCCAAGGGGCGCTCGAAGGGCGATTCTCTTGGTCATGGCGCATTCTATACGCCCGATGAGTCGGGCGAGGGCGGCGTGCCGGAAACGGTGGCGCCCGAGCAGACACTTGCGGAGCAGTTGGAAGAACTGCCGCATGACGAGCTTGTGCGGATCGTCGAAACCATGGAAGAGGATATGCGCAACGCTTCTGCCGCCATGGACTTTGAGGAGGCGGCGCGCCTGCGCGATGCCGTCGTTCAGATTCGGGCGATGCTCGAGGGCGCGTCTGAGGACGAGACGATCGAGCGCTTACGTTCGCAGGCCCGCAAGGGTTCCACGTTCGCATCGGGCAGAAAACGCCAGGGTGCACGGTTTAAGAAATAGCGAACAGGCCCCGAGTTCCCTGTGGAGCTCGGGGCCTGTGTCTTTTGCGCGCTGGAATTCGTGCGTTAGAGGTCTGCGATCAGGGCTTCGGCACAACGGATGCCGTCGGTGGCCGCGCTCATGATGCCGCCGGCATATCCAGCTCCCTCACCACAAGGGTAGAGGCCCGGGGTCGACACGGCATGGCACGTTCGGTCTCGGGTGACAGTGATCGGTGAGCTCGAACGAGTCTCCACGCCGGTGAGAACGGCATCGGGGCGGTCGTAGCCTCGTAGCTTTTTTCCGAGTAGGGGAAGCCCCAGGCGGAGCGACTCGACGATATACTGCGGCAGGGCTTCGTCAATTGCCGTCCAGGTCACACCGAGCGGATAGGTGGGCTTTACCTTTCCGGGCGCCTTGCTGGCGCGTCCTGCGAGGAAATCTCCGACGAGTTGTGCCGGTGCGTTCCAGTTGGAACCGCCCAGGCGATAGGCGGCCGCCTCGCAGGCGCGCTGGAGCTCGATGCCGGCGAGCGGGTCATCGTTGGGAAGGTCCTCAGGCGTGACGTTAACGAGCAGGGCGGCGTTTGCGTTGCGTCCGTCGCGGGCATTGAGGCTGGCGCCGTTGACGCACAGGTGGCCCTGCTCGGAAGAGGCGGCGACAACCTGCCCGCCGGGGCACATGCAAAACGAGAACACGCTGCGGCCGTTGGGAAGATGGGCGACGAACTTGTAGGGGGCTGCTCCGAGGGCAGGATGTCCCGCCGAGGCTCCATATTGGGCTCGGTCGATGTCGCGTTGCGGATGCTCGATGCGAACGCCCATGGCAAAGGTCTTTTGTGCGAGGGCCACGTTGTGGTCCTTAAGGAGCTCAAAAATATCGCGAGCAGAATGCCCGCAGGCGAGGATGAGGTGCTTTGTCTCGATTGGCTCGCAAGCGGCGTCTTGGGACGATTGGACATCAATACCGGTAATGGCGCCAGACGCGTCGATGTGAATGTCGACGAGCTTTGTTCGATAACGGACGACACCTCCGAGCTGCTCGATGCGCTGGGATATAGCGGTGACAACCGTGGGAAGGATGTCGGAGCCAATGTGCGGCTTGGCATCCCACAGAATATCGCGGGGCGCACCCGCCTCGACGAAGGTTTCGAGGATAAGGCGATGGGCGGGATTTTTTGTTCCCGTATTGAGCTTGCCGTCCGAGAAGGTCCCCGCGCCGCCCAGGCCAAACTGGATATTGCTCTCGGGGTCGAGGATGCGCTCCTTTAGAAAGAGGTCGATCGCATGCGAGCGGCGAAATGCCGGGTCGCCGCGCTCGATGAGCAAGGGCTTAAGACCTGCTTCGGCGAGCGTTAGCGCAGCGAAAAGGCCAGCGCATCCGGCGCCGACAACGACAGGGCGTTCTTGAGGTGCGTCGGAGACGGGGGTGGGGAATGAAGACCCATCGTCTTCTATCGCGCGTACGCGCGAGCGGTCACGCTCGGAAACGCTGTCGACCGCTTCTCGCTCGAGGTGGGGACTGGTCAGCTCAACACGAAAGCTCAGGATAAAATGGACGT
Source organism: uncultured Collinsella sp. (assembly GCA_902489515.1). Lineage (GTDB taxonomy): Bacteria > Actinomycetota > Coriobacteriia > Coriobacteriales > Coriobacteriaceae > Collinsella. The sequence goes on from CABUAL010000136.1 coordinate 1,985, forward strand.
CTCGTTTTTTGCGAGCATCGATTGACTTGCGATGGAGCACGATGGACTTGATCTCGGAGTCCTTGCAACGTAGGACGCGCTTGGCGACTCGCTTGCCAACAATGAGGCAGGCATTTTCATCGCCGGCTTCATCGAGCGACGCGTTGACTTGGGTGATTTCGATCATCGAGGTCTCCTTAGAGGCAAGAAAGAGGCCGTCCGGTATCCCAGACGGCCCGAATGCGTTTTTGATTATAGACTGCGCGGCTACAGGCTGCTTGCAGCGCGAATGCCCGAGAGCCATGCCCACGCAAGGTTAAAGCCTCCGCAATCGGCGTCGATGTCGAGCGCTTCGCCGCAAACGTAAAGCGGGGCGTCGACAACGCTGCGCGCGCGTAGACTGGGTGTTGAGATGCTCTCGACAGATACGCCACCACGCGTGACCTGCGCCGAGCGCTCCTCGGCGGTTCCTTCGACGAGCAACTTAAAGTGCTTGAGGATCGAGACCAGGTGGATGACATCGTTGGAGCCTGGATGGCACTGCTCGAACGCTGTGCAGACGACGCGGGAGAGTTGCGGGGCAAGCATACCGTCGAGCCAACGGGGATTGCGGGGCGAAAAGCCGCCGAGCAGTTCAACGCGCCGGTTAAGCATATCGAGCAACTCGTCTTTAGAGAGGTCGGGGAAAACGTCGAGCAGGATCGTATCGCCGCGCTGTATACGACGGGAGAGGTTGAAGACAGCGACGCCCGAGATACCGAAGGTTCGAAACAGGACTTCACCGTCTTCGTGCCAGAGCTCATTATGATTGCGGGCGAGCGTCAAGCGGGCGCGGACGCGCAGGCCATCCAACGTCTTGAGTGCCGCCCGATCGCCGACGACCGTTGCCGATACGGGGCAGAGGATGGGGCGCAGCGAGGTGAGGGGGAGGCCAAACGTATCGGCGATACCGGTGGGATTGCCGCCCGTGGCGATAATTACGGCATGTGCCTGCAGGGCCTCGTTCTTGCGAGGGACATCGGCGAGTGCCTTCCGAAGCGAGCGGAGCTCCGATTTTCGGTCGTCGTGCTTTTTTGCCTTGAGTGCCCGCGCTGGACGGTCTATTTGGAGTGTCCAGCCTTCGGAAGCTTTGTGCGCCGAGGCAACGTTGGCTCCGCAGATTAAGGTGATACCCAGGCGATCGCAGACGTTGAGAAGCGCGTCGCGCACCGATTCGGCGCGAAGGGAGCGCGGGTACAGCCGGCCTTCCTCGGAGGTTGTCATGATGCCCAGCGAGGAGAAGAAACCCATAAGCTCTTGTTCGGGCTGGGTCCCCATGACAGATTCGACGAATGCGGGGTGGTTATACCGCTGAGGATCAATCGATTCGTTGGAGAGGTTGCAACGGCCGTTACCGGTCGCAAGGAGCTTAAGGCCGCAGGCGACATCGCACTCAACGATGCAGACGCTTTTGCCAGCACGTGCGGCCGTAATGGCGGCGGCGAGGCCTGAAGCCCCGCCGCCGATTACCAGGACGTCATAGAAGGCGCTCGTGTTCACTTAGGCCTCGTCGGTCTCGTGCGGGGTAATGGCCTCGACGGCAGAGACTGCCTTGGGCAACATGCCATCGGGCAGCGCGGTCTCGACCTCGCCCTTATCGCAGGCCTCGGCGAGTGACGGATTGATGGGAAGCGTGCCCAAGATGTCGAGGTTATAGCGCTCTGCGACCTCGGGGAGCTTGCTCTTGCCAAAGACCTCGATCTTCTTGCCGCAGTCGGGGCACTCAATATAGCTCATGTTTTCGACGATGCCCAGAATGGGGACGTTCATCTTCTCGGCCATGTTGACCGCCTTGGCGACGATCATCGAGACCAGATCCTGCGGGCTCGTGACGATGACGATGCCGTCGACGGGCAGTGACTGGAAGACGGTGAGCGCGACGTCGCCTGTTCCCGGAGGCATGTCGACCAGCAGGTAGTCGATGGGGCCCCACGAGGTCTCGCTCCAGAACTGCCTGATGGCGCCTGCGATGACCGGACCGCGCCAAAGGACGGGGTCGGTCTCGTTTTGGAGCAGAAGGTTGGAGCTCATGACCTTGACGCCGTGCTCGGAGATTTCGGGCAGCATAAGGTTGCCAAGGGCATGGACGTGGCGTCCGCTCATACCGAACATCTTGGGGATAGAGGGACCGGTGATGTCGGCATCGAGGACGCCGATCTTGTGGCCGTGACGGGCAAGCTCGGTGGCGATGGCACCGGTGACAAACGACTTGCCGACACCGCCCTTGCCGGAAAGCACGGCGATGACGCGTTTGACCTCGGACAGCGTGTTCTCCTCAAATTGCGACGGCGACGTTTGTCCGCCGGCGGCCTGTGCGTGCTCGCAACCCATGTATGACTCCTTTGTATATGTTGGGGCCGGAGCCCCGTGATGTGACACGAGCGTCATTGTACCCTCGTTTGCGAGCAGGAGTCATTTGCGATGCATTTGGGCCGAGCGTGCTTGCAATACGATGGGTCCAAGCGAATGGGCGGGCTTACTGAACTTTGCTGGCGAACTCGAGGTATTGCATGCGCTGCAGCTTGCCGATCGTCGAGGCGTATGGGCTGTCTTCAGATTCCAAGTCGTAGCGCAGCCCGTCGGCACCAAGGTAGCCGGCGACATTGATGGTGGGCACATCTGACCTTGTTGCAAGCAGAGCCTTTTGATAGTCGGTGAGCGGGGCGCCGATCTTATTAAGGGTAATGGCTGCAACCTCGTTTGCCCCGACGGTGTCGTAGACGTTGAGCTCGGTATTGCCGGCGATTTCATAGTTAGCCCAGACAAAATATGTCGACTGATAGATACGGAAAGCGTGGCTTGCCGTATCTTCCTGAGGGTACAGCTCGTCGTTGAGAGCCGTTGCGGCGCTCGGCTGATGGTCGCCAAAAAAGACAAGGACAACCGGTCTGCCGATATTGCGGAGCTCGTTGATAAAGTACTCGAGGTCCCGGTCGGATGCGTTGATGCAAGTAAGATAGGTATTGAGCGCGCTATTGGCGCCCTCGCTGGCTCCCTCGACCCAATAGTTTGTCAACTCTTCGGCGGGAACGGTGCCATAGTCGTAGCCGCCGTGATTTTGCATCGTGACGTCAAAGATGAACTGCGGGGCTTCGTCGGTTCTAAGCAGGTCGAGTATCTTGTCGTAGGTGGCGTAGTCGCATACGCCGGCATGGTAACAGGGCGCACCTTCGAAATCGCCGATTGAAAGAAAGTCTCCAAAGCCCAGCTGCTGATAGATTTTATCTCGATGGTAGTTGACGGGGTTTTGCGGGTGCATAGCGGTAGCGGTATACCCAAGCTCCTTAAGGTCCTTTGCCAGGCTGTCGACGCCATTCATCTGATATAGCTGATAGGGGATTTTGCCTAATCCGAC
>CABUAL010000137.1 GCA_902489515.1 uncultured Collinsella sp.
CGATAGCATAGATGAAGGTAGCGAGATCGCGGCGCGCCCGCCGAGGTCCACGAGTTCTGCGCCCAGGCCCTCGAGCATCGCGGTGACTTGGACTATGACATCGACGGCGTGGTCGTAAAGGTCGACAGCTTTCAGCAGCAGCTCGACCTGGGCTTCACCGCCCGCGCGCCGCGCTGGGCCATTGCCTTTAAGTTCCCGCCCGAGGAAAAGCAGACCGTCCTGCGCGAAATTCGCATCCAGGTGGGCCGCACCGGTGTGCTCACGCCGGTCGCCGAGTTCGACCCGGTGACGGTCGCCGGCTCCACCATCGCGCGCGCCACGCTGCACAACATCGACGAGATCCGTCGCAAAAACGTGCGCGAGGGCGATACCATCATCGTGCACAAGGCGGGCGACGTAATCCCCGAGGTCGTGGGCCCGGTGCTCGACAAGCGCCCGGTCGATTCGGTCGACTGGCACATGCCCGAGGTCTGCCCCGTGTGCGGTAGCCCCGTGGTCCACGAGGATGGCGAGGTTGCCTACCGCTGTGTCTCCATCGATTGCCCCGCACAGCTCAAGGAGCGCCTGCTCCACTGGGTGAGCCGCGGCTGCATGGACGTCGACGGCCTAGGCGACGAGATCGTCGACAAGATGATCGCCGCCGGGCTGATTCACGACGTCGCGGACTTCTACCAGCTCACGGTGGACGACATCGCCGGCCTGGATACGGGGCGCACTTATGCCAGCTCCAACAGCAAAAAGGGCGTTAAGAAGGGCGACCCCATCCCGGTAGGCCTCAAGACGGCCGAGAAAATCACCGCCGAGCTCAACAAGTCCAAGAGCCAGCCGCTCGGTCGCGTGCTGTTTGCCCTGGGTATCCGCCACGTGGGCAAGAGCGTGGGCGAGGTCATCGCTGAGCGATTCCTGTCGATTGACAAGCTCATTTTGGCGAGCGAAGAGGACATCGCCGAGTGCGAGGGCATCGGTCCCAAGATTGCGGCGAGCGTCAAGCAGTTCCTGGCCGTGCCCGAGAACCTTGCCGTGTTGGAACGTCTGCGCCAGGCGGGCCTTTCGCTCGAGGTCGACTTGGGCGCTGCGCACGCGCAAGCCGCAGCCGACGCTGGCGTGGCGGGCGAGCTCGCCGACGCACAGCCACTCGCGGGTCTGACCTTCGTGCTGACAGGCACGCTCGTCAACCGCACCCGCGACGAGGCGGGCGCGGCGCTCAAGGTGCTTGGTGCCAAGGTCTCGGGCAGTGTTTCAAAGAAGACGAGCTATCTGGTCGCCGGCCCCAAAGCGGGCTCCAAGCTCACCAAGGCTGAGCAGCTGGGTGTGCCCGTGCTGGACGAGGACGCGCTCGAGCAGATCTTGGCTACTGGTCAGGTGCCCCAGGCTTAGTGCATCAATAGTCAAATTGAAGAACCGCCCGGAAGCACGATGTCTTCCGGGCGGTTCTTACTTTGCTGGGGCAATCGGCACCGTGATCTGTGTCACGTAGGTTGTGGGGTCGTCGCTGATGATGTCGTCGATCAGGGCGATCTCGCGCGAGGGCCCGGCGGGGACCAGTCCGTGCTTGCGCATATAGTCGAGCAGCTGCTCGTAGCGTGGGGCTGCTTGCCCGTGCGTGCCGCGAAAGCTTAGGGTCAGGCACCGCGCGGCGGGCCGCGTTTCGACGTCGCCCATGTACTCATCGGTGTCATCGAGCAGCAGAAAGACCTCGTCGTAGCCATCAAAGTCGCCGGCGGCGAGGCGTTCGGCGCCAATCCCGACGCCCAAGTTGCCCAGAAAGACAAAGGTCTCGTGCTGGCCCTTCTGCAGTTGACGAATCTGCCACTCCAACGCATAGGCGTCGGTAGGGTTGACGCGTTCGCGCAACACGGCGCAGCGAAGCTCGGGTGCGTCGATTGTGCAAATGGTGTCAAGCTCGGTGTTCAAGGCATCGTGCAGCAGGGCAAGCCGGTTATCGATCTTGCGCGACACGCGCTCCAACTCGCGGCGCTTGCGCTCGATGAGCTCCTGCTGCTGGGCCAGCTGCCGCTGCATGAGGTCCACATCGCGCGTGGTCACAAACTCACGGATTTGTGCGAGCGACAAGTCGAGAACACGCAGGTGACTGATGGTGTTGAGGGTGGAGAGCTGCCGCGATCCGTAGTAGCGGTACCCACTTGCCGGATCGATGTGCGCCGGGTCCAGCAAGCCTATCTGCTCGTAATGACGTAGCGTCCCAACACTCAGGTTAAACAAGCGCGCCACCTCGCCAATGCGGAGCAGGCCCTCGGTATGTTCAGTTGGCGTGTCGGTCACAGGACCGCTCCTTTCGGTAAAAAGCGGGGGAGAGGTGCCAGGCCCGCGTCGCCTCGCTACGCTACCAACTTGTCAAAAGCCCCACGCCGGTTGAGTACGGTAAATGCGACAACACAGATGACTGCCGACAAAATCGATCCGCACGGCGACGCGATGCCCATGGGAAACAGCGTGTCGGAATAGGCGTTCGACAGCAGCCACGCGCCCGGCACGCGAATGAGCGCCACGGCCAGCACGTTGTGCGCAAAGCCGATGTAGCTCTTGCCATACGCAGCGAAAAAGCCGCTAAAGCAAATGTGGATGCCAGCAAAGATTGCGTCGAAAATATAACTGTGCATATAGCCGGTGCCGGCCGCGACCACCGCGGGGTCCTTGGCAAAAAAGCCAATAAACGCCGGTGCCACCAGCCACATCAGCACCGTGATCAGGCAGCCGTACACCACCGAGATCGTCATAGCGTCCTTGAGCACCTGACGTGCACGATCGCCCTTGCCCGCGCCGGCGTTTTGCGCCGTGAGCGCGCTGACGGTGGCACCCATGGAGCTCGGCACAATGAACAAAAAGCTGATCATCTTTTCGACCAGGCCCACGGCGGCGGCGTCGACCAGGCCGCGATGGTTGGCGATGACGGTGATAAACATAAACGCCACCTGGATGCAGCCGTCCTGTACTGCCACGGGCACGCCGATTTTAAGAATGCTGCTGAGCACCTCGGGCTGGGGACGCAGGTCGCTGCGCTTAACATGGATGTTCGTGCGACGGCTCTTGAGCCACACGAGCGCGAGGGCAACGCTGGCCGTCTGCGCGGTCACCGTGCCGAGCGCCGCGCCCACGGGGCCGAGCCCCATGTGGCCGATAAACAGAAAATCGAGCGCGATGTTAATGATGCATGCCACGCCGATCACGTACATGGGCGAGCGCGAATCGCCCAGGCCGCGAAAGATGGCCGAGAGGATGTTGTATGCGGCGATAAACGGAATGCCGACAAAGCAGATACGCAGGTAGGCAGCGGTGCCTTCGACTGCCTCGGCCGGCGTGCCAATGAGCGCCACGATTTGCGGGCATAGTGCAAACAAGATGGCGGCCAGCACCACCGAGACGCCCATAAAGAGTGTGATAGTGTTGCCGATGGCGGTCTCGGCACGGTCAAACCGGCGCGAACCCACGGCATGGCCGACGATGACCGTCGTTCCCATGGCCAGGCCCACGAGCGTCACGGTAATGATATAGAGCGTCTGCGCGCCATTGCCCACGGCGGTGATGCCGGCGGCGCCGCTAAACTGCCCCATCATGTACAGGTCGGCCATACCGTAGAGCATCTGCAAAAAGTACGAGAGCATATAGGGCAGGGCAAAGACCGCGATGGTCTTAAGGACATTGCCGCGTGTGAGGTCGTGTTCCATGGGCGGGGCTTTCTGGCTGGGTTTGTTTACGTATCAGTGTAGTGAAAACCCTACAACGATTGTAGAGTCAAGGTTTATGTTGGGTGCCGGGCGAAAAAAGTCACGCGCACCATTATTCCGAGTGAATATGGACACACGTCACGAGAACTCGCCGCCGGCGTTAACCTTGCAGAAAACGATTTCGGAATACTTGACACCATTATTCGGCGCGCAATAATACGTGCGTTTGCGAACAACGTTTGATGGGGGTTGAACCTGCGTGCGCAATCTCAAAATACTGTTTTCCTATCTAGGGGCATACCGTCGCGATGCCATTCTCGGCGTGTTCTTTGTGTCGGTCGAGACGGTGCTCGAGCTGTTTATCCCGGTCATCATGGCCAACATCATCGATGTGGGCGTGCCTGCGGGTGATATCAACTACATGCTGCTGCAGGGCGCGTACATGTTGGTGTGCGCTGCGCTTTCGCTGGTACTGGGCTTGGGTTATGCACACACGTCCGCCCGCGTTGCCTCGGGCCTAGGCGCTAACCTGCGCGAGGCCGAGTACAAAAAGATTCAGACGCTCGCTTTTGGTAACCTGGACAACTACGACGCCAGCTCGCTCGTCACTCGCATGACCACGGACATCACCGTTATCCAAAATGCTGTGAGCAACGGCTTTCGCCCTATGGTGCGCGGCCCGGTGACGCTTATCGTCGGCCTTATCTACGCGCTGATGCTGTCGCGCCCGCTCGCCACCGTCTTTGCGATCATCTTGCCCGTGCTGGCAATCGTGCTGGGTGTCATCACCTATCGCGTCAGTCCGCTCTACCGCCAACTCCAGACCTCGATGGACCACCTTAACGGCGTGGTGCAAGAGGACCTTACCGCCGTGCGCGCCGTGAAGGCTTACGTGCGCGCCGAGCACGAGTGCGAAAAGTTTGACACCGTCAATACCGAGCTCGCCGGCACGGCGACCAAGACCTTCGGCACCGCCGTGCTCAACCTGCCGGTGTTTCAGCTGTCGATGTACGTGGCTGCGCTCTCCATCCTGTGGATTGGCGGCCGCATGATTCTCGCCGGCAAGCTGGGCGTGGGCTCGCTCACGGGCTTTATGAGCTACGTGCTGCTGATCATGAACTCGCTCATGATGATTTCCAACGTGTTTTTGCTGCTCACACGCGCTCTCACGAGTGTGGGCCGTATCGCAGAGGTGCTCGATGAGGAGCCCTTTATCGCCAGCCCTGCGGGAGACCTCGCGACTGCGGCGCCAGCGGACGGCAGTATCGAGTTCCGCGACGTTTCCTTTAAATACCGCGCGGATGCAGCCGAGGATGTGCTCGAGCATATCGACCTTCGCATCGAGAGCGGCTCGACGGTGGGTATCCTCGGCGGCACAGGCTCGGGCAAGAGCTCGCTTGTGCAGCTGATTGCGCGCCTGTACGACGCCACCGAGGGCGTCGTACTTGTGGGCGGACACGACGTGCGCGACTACGACCTGGTCGCCTTGCGCGACGCCGTGGGCATTGTGCTGCAAAAGAACGTGTTGTTCACGGGCACCGTGCGCGAGAACCTGCAGTGGGGCAATCCGCAGGCGTCGGACGATGAGCTCCTCGCGGCTTGCCGCATTCGCGCAGCCATCGTCGCAGCCGTCG
>CABUAL010000138.1 GCA_902489515.1 uncultured Collinsella sp.
GTGCCCTGGGCGGTGGGTCGTAATGGGCATCCGCACGCGCCTTTGCGAGGAGCGCGCCCAGGCGACGGTCGAGATGGCCGTGGTCACGCCCGTCCTGCTGGTTCTGGCGCTTATCGTGTACAACGTCATGGTCTTTGCCGGTGCGGTCGCACGCTTCGATCGCGTGGTGCCCGATATCGTGCTAGCACATGCCGTGGCGCCGAGCGGGGAGGGCGATGGCAGCTCCATCGATGCTTCCGCGACCGTTCAGGCTCAGATCCAACATGCCATGGAAGGCTATGACTTGCTGATCGAGGTCTCGAGCGAACAGGGTGCGACGACATCGGATGGCGGTTTGCTTTCGCTTTCCGGCACGTTTAGGACCTACACCTGCACCATGCGCTATGAGCCGTGGCCGAGCTCGCTCAGCATCGCCGGCGTTTCGCTGGGGGCACCGGCAACGTTGTCACACGAGCGCGCGGTGACGGTCGATCCATGGCGTCCGGGGGTGGTCATGTGACCGCGGTCTCGTCCTACATCGCCTACGCGCGGGCACTCAATAGGCTGGGCTGGACGCCGGCCGAGTTTGCGGTGGCGGAGTCGTTTGCCGTGCGCCTGCGCGGCATGCTGGGACGGTGCCCGGTTGCCGCCAACGGTCTGCCGCTCGTCATGGCATTTCCACGCTGCTCTTCGGTCCATACGTGTTTTATGGCCTATCCCATCGACATCGCCTTCATCGATCGCGACGGCAATATCCTCGCGCGCTACGAAAACGTACGTCCCTGGCGTATGTGCTCCTGCCCCGGCGCCTGGGCCGCACTAGAGCGCCCTTCAATCATTGTTTCGACCCCTGCTCTCCAACGCGTGCCGGCTTAAGAATTGGCGATAGCGGACTTTCGTCATACGAAATTGGGTAAGATGGAGGAGAAGATGCACGGATGTTGAGATCCATCCCAACGCTAAAAAGCACCTGACGGAAAAGCAGGTGCTTAGCGCTTGGCTTGCGGTTACTGAGTGCATTCGTCGCGAGTCGAAGGACGAGCCGCCGAGATGGCTTGCGATTGGATGGCTCCCAGACGGACGAAGCGTGGAGCTTGTCGCGGTCGAGCTTGTCCGTGGGTGGCTTATCATTCATGCCTTGTCTCCAGTCCAGAAGAAATTTTGGCAGGAGATTGAACGGGCTCGGCAAAGGGGTCGATGATGGGCAAGACGTATACGGCCGCTAATGGTCAGGTTGTAACGGATGAAATGATTGACGCGTGGTGCGAGTCGTACGAGCGCGGAGAGTTTCCGGATGGCGAACACACCGTTGGTGGGATCGTGCATGGACGGCCCCCACTCTCAGGTGAGGGGACGGCAACGCTGTCGGTCAAGATTCCTCTGGGAATGAAGGAGGCCATTCGTCGACGGGCGGCTGCCGAGGGGATGACGCCAAGTGAGTTTGCCCGTGCGGCTCTGAGCGAAAAACTTCTTGCTGCCGGCTGATGCCTCTGACGTGCCGATTTAAAGAACCGAGGCTGTGCTCAAAAACTTTTTTGAAATTCTCGGTTGACCGGAACGCGTCCTTGGTTATACTAATCAAGCCTTGAAACAAGGCACACCTCAAATGGCTGGGTAGCTCAGTTGGTAGAGCAGAGGACTGAAAATCCTCGTGTCAGGGGTTCGATTCCCTTCCCCGCCACCTTGAATTGACTAGGATCTCTGCAAAGGGGTCCTTTTCTTTTATGTAGGGTTCTGCGGAAACTGCGTCCCAGAATAAGGGCTCAGAACGGGACACACTTTCCGGTGCCTGCCTCCGGCGCGCGTACACACCTCGCCGCACCATTCCGAGCCCGCCCGCCCCAGACATTCCTCCCACTTTCGCGTCACTTTACAGACCGTTCGGTCGCCTGTCCGCACACGCGGGTATACTCAAAACGATACTTATCCTATGCAATACGATGCGGGTTCGACCTGCATGATCCGAAGGGGGCAGTGATGGAGAGGATACTCGGCGTTAATCTCTCTGGCTGGTTTATTCCCGAGCCTTGGGTGACCCCGTCGCTGTACGCGGCGACCGGTGCATCCAACGCGGCCGAGCTACAGGAGGCCATGGGTACCGCCGCCTATAACGAGCGCATGCGCCGCCATTACGAGACGTTTGTGAGCGAGGACGATTTTCGCCGCATGGCGCAGATCGGTCTCAACGCCGTGCGTCTGCCGGTGCCCTGGTATGCCTTTGGTTCGCAGGAGTCCGATGCGTCCTACATCTCGGTTGTCGACTACATTGACCGTGCAATTGAGTGGGCTGCCAAGTACGACATCCGCGTGCTGCTCGATCTGGCAACTGTGCCCGGTGGCCAGGGCGATTCCAACGATTCACCCACCACGCCGGAGGCTGTCGCCGAGTGGCATTCGTCCACCAACGGCCGTCATGTCGCACTCGACGTGCTCGAGCGCCTGGCCGATCGCTACGGCGAGGCCGAGAGCCTGCTGGGCATTGAGCTGCTGGATACGCCGCAGATGAGCGTTCGCAAGAGCCTCTTCACCATGACGGATGGCATTCCCGCTCACTACCTGCGCAATTTCTATCGCGATGCCTACGAACTCGTCCGTTCGTATATGCCCGAGGATAAGATCGTCGTCTTCTCGTCGTCGGGGCATCCCAGCGAGTGGAAGCATTTTATGCGCGGCGCCAAGTACAAGAACGTCTACATGGACCTTCACCTGTACCATTACCGCGACGAGTATGCGCTCGACATCACGAGCCCTCGCGGGCTGACGACGGCGATTTCGCGTAACAAGCGCGAACTTAAAGAAGCGATTTCGACTGGGTTCCCCGTGCTGGTGGGCGAATGGTCGGGTGCGGCGATCTTTGCCAACTCGTCGGTTACGCCCGAGGGCCGCAATGCTTACGAGCGCGTGTTTATCGCCAACCAGCTGGCTTCGTTTGCGCCGGCTGCCGGTTGGTTCTTCCAAACGTGGAAGACCGAGAAGCGCATTGCAGCATGGGACGCCCGCGCGGCGCTCGGTACGCTCGAGCGCGGCATGATTGAATAGGTTGATATGACGCAAAACAGCGCCCATATGGGCAAACTCTATATGGTCGGCACGCCCATCGGCAACCTGGGCGACCTGTCCCCGCGCGTTGGCGAGGCGTTTGCCGCCGCCGATGCCATCTGCTGCGAAGACACGCGTGTGACGTCAAAGCTGCTGATGCATCTGGGCATTTCCAAGCCGCTTGTCCGTTGCGACGAGAATGTGATCGCCAACCGCGCCGCCGGCCTGGTCGACCGCCTGCTGGCGGGGGAGACCCTCGCCTTTGCCTCGGACGCCGGCATGCCGAGCGTGTCCGATCCCGGCCAGGCGCTGGTCGAGGCGGCACGTGAGGCCGATGTGCCCGTCGAAGTTATTCCCGGGCCCTCTGCTTGCGTCACGGCGCTCGTTTCGTCCGGCATTCCCTGCGAGCATTTTTTCTTCGAGGGCTTTTTGGGCCGAAAGCACGGCGACCGCGTGCGCCGTTTGCAGCGCCTTGCCGTGGTGCCCGGCGCACTCATCTTCTACGAGTCTCCACATCGCATCGTCGCGACGCTCGAGGCCGTGGCGGAGGTCTTTCCCCAGCGTGAGGTTGCCGTCTGCCGCGAACTCACCAAGCTGCACGAGGAGGTCTTGCGCGGGCCCGCTGACCAGCTTGCCGAGGAGCTGCGTGCTCGCGGCGAGGTAAAGGGCGAGATTGCGCTGGTCATCGCGCCGCCGAGCGAGGATGAGGAGGCCGGCATCGCGCCGGTTGGCGCTGCGGTAGCGGATCCCGACGAGGCCCTGCGCGAGGATATCCGCACCGCGCTCGAGGAGGGGGAGCCCGCCTCTGCGGTGGCCAAGCGCCTGTCTCAGAAGTATTCGCGCCGCAAGCGCGATGTCTATGCCATGGTGCTCGATATGCAATAGATGGAGGATATCCAGCCCTTGCGCTAGAATCATCCCCTGTATGCAACGTTTTTCTGGAGGACAAACCCCATGGATCAAAGCAAGCCTTCGTTCTTTATCACGACGCCCATCTACTACGTCAACGCCGATCCGCACCTGGGCACGGCTTATTCCACCATCATCGCCGACGTTCAGGCTCGCTATCGCCGCTCCGCCGGCTATAACGTCAAGTTCCTGACTGGCATGGACGAGCACGGCGAGAAGGTCGCCGAGGCCGCTGCCAAGCACAACATGACGCCGCAGGAGTGGACCGACAGCCAGGCTCCGCACTTCAAGGAGCTTTGGAGCAAGCTCGAGATCTCCAACGACGACTTCATCCGCACCACCGAGCCGCGCCAGCATCATGCCGTGCAGTACCTGTGGGAGCGCATGAAGGAGTCCGGTTACCTGTATAAGGGCAGCTACGACGGTTGGTATTGCGTGCCTGACGAGACCTACTTCACCGATACGCAGGTCCAGAAGGGCGACGAGGAGTACGGCAGCGTCGGCCAGCACCTGTGTCCCGACTGCCACCGTCCGCTTGAGCGCGTGCAGGAGGAGTCCTACTTCTTTAAGCTTTCCGCCTTCCAGGACAAGCTGCTCAAGCTCTATGACGAGCACCCCGACTTTGTCGAGCCTGCGTTCCGTATGAACGAGGTGCGCAGCTTTGTCGAGGGCGGCCTTAACGACCTTTCCGTGAGCCGTACGAGCTTTGACTGGGGTATTCAGGTTCCGTTTGACGAGGGTCACGTGACCTACGTTTGGTTCGATGCGCTGCTCAACTATATGACGGCCGTCGGCTACGGTGTCGACACCGACGAGGCGCGTGCCGAGCTGGCCTATCGCTGGCCCGCGCAGTTCCACATCGTGGGTAAGGACATCATCCGCTTCCACTGCGTCATTTGGCCCGCCATGCTCATGGCCATCGGCGAGGCCCTGCCCGAGCACGTCTTTGCCCACGGCTTCCTGACCGTGCGCAATGCCGAGACCGGCAAGGCCGAGAAGATGTCCAAGAGCCGCGGTAACGCCATCGCTCCGCAGGATGTTATCGACATGCTGGGCGTCGAGGGCTATCGCTACTACTTCATGACCGACGTCGTCCCCGGCACCGACGGCGCCATCAGCTTCGAGCGCATGGAGCAGGTCTACAACGCCGACCTGGCCAACAGCTGGGGCAATCTTATCTCGCGCTCGCTCAACATGAGCGGCAAGTACTTTGACGGTTGCGCGCCCGCCAAGCCTGCATCGTTCGATGCGTTCGACAACCCGCTGGCAAAGATCGCCGACGGCCTGGTCGAGCGCTACATGGCCAAGATGGACGTGCTCGATTACGGCGGTCGCCCTTCTCGACGGGCTGACCACC
>CABUAL010000139.1 GCA_902489515.1 uncultured Collinsella sp.
GTCTTTCCCGCGCCGCCGTCTCCCGCGTCGAGATCGAGCGCGCTGGCGACAAGGTGAAGGTCATCATCCTCACCGCTCGCCCCGGCGTTGTCATCGGTAAGAAGGGTGCCGAGATCGATACCCTCCGCACCGAGCTCGAGAAGGTCGCTGGCGTCTCCAAGGGCCAGCTCTCCGTCGACGTTGTCGAGATCAAGCGCCCCGAGCTCGACGCCAACCTCGTTGCTCAGTCCATTGCCGAGCAGCTCGAGGGCCGCGTTGCCTTCCGTCGCGCTATGCGCAAGGCTGTCCAGTCCGCCCGCAAGGCCGGCGCTAAGGGCATCCGTATCCAGTGCTCCGGTCGTCTCGGTGGTGCCGAGATGGGCCGTCGTGAGTGGTACCGCGAGGGTCGCGTGCCTCTGCACACCCTCCGTGCCAAGATCGACTACGGCACGGCTGTCGCCAGCACCACCATGGGCGCTTGCGGCGTGAAGGTCTGGATCTACCTGGGCGAGAAGCTCCCGGGCCAGCCTGTTCCCAACCCTGCACTCGAGGGCTCTTCCCGTCCTCGTCGTCGTAACTCCGAGAGGAGGGGTCAGTAGTGCTTGCCCCTAAGCGTATTCTTCACCGCAAGGTGCAGCGTGGCTCCATGAAGGGCCAGGCCAAGGGTAATACCGAGCTGCATTTCGGCGAGTTTGGTATCCAGGCTCTCGAGGCCCATTGGATCACCAACCGTCAGATCGAGGCCGCTCGTATTGCCATGACCCGCTACATGAAGCGTGGCGGTCGTGTCTACATCACGATCTTCCCCGATAAGCCCATCACCAAGAAGCCTGCCGAGACTCGCATGGGTTCTGGTAAGGGTAACCCCGAGGAGTGGGTGGCCGTCGTCAAGCCCGGCCGCATCATGTTCGAGGTCAAGGGCGTGCCCGAGGAGGTCGCTCGCGAGGCTCTGCGTCTTGCACAGCACAAGCTTCCCATCAAGACCAAGATTGTTGCTGCCAAGAACGCTGAGCAGCGCATCGAGAAGGAGATGGCTGAGGAGGCCGCTCTCGAGGCCAAGTGGGCTGCTGAGGACGCCGCCGCCGCCAAGGAGGAGAACTAATGAAGCCCGCAGAGATTCGTGAGCTCTCGGACGCTCAGCTCGTTGAGAAGCTGAAGGAAATGCGCGCCGAGCTCTTTAACCTTCGTTTCCAGATGGCCACCAGCCAGCTGGACAACACCGCTCGCGTCAACACCGTGAAGAAGGACATCGCTCGCGTCCTCACGGAGCAGCGCGCCCGCGAGATCGCAGCGGAGAAGTCCGCTGTCGCCGAGTAGGACCTAAGGAGAGAACATGACTGATTCGCGTAACTCGCGTAAGGTCCGTACGGGTGTCGTTACCTCCGTCTCCGGTGCCAAGACCATTGTTGTCACCATCACCGAGCGCAAGCGTCACCCCAAGTACGGCAAGATGATGACCAGCTCCAAGAAGCTGCACGCTCACGACGAGGAGTGCACGGCTGGCGTGGGCGATACCGTCCGCGTTATGGAGACCCGTCCTATGTCCAAGATGAAGCGTTGGCGCCTCATCGAGGTCGTCGAGCGCGCTAAATAAGCAGTCGCTCTTACGACTTGTACGTTTCCGAAGATGTGCGTATGCCTGGCTTGCATACCACGGGCCGTATAAAGGCTGCGCACCTCTCTTCGGTTCTTAGTTCGGAGGAACATCTACCATGATTCAGATGCAAACCATGCTGAACGTCGCCGACAACTCCGGCGCTCGCAAGATTCGCTGCATCAAGGTGCTTGGCGGTTCCAAGCGTCGTTATGCAGGCATCGGCGATGTGTTCATCGGTGCTGTCCAGGAGGCTACCCCTGGCGCCAACGTCAAGAAGAAGGACGTTGTCCGTTGCGTCGTCGTTCGCACCGTTAAGGAGATCCGCCGCAAGGATGGCTCCTACATTCGCTTTGATGAGAACGCCTGCGTTGTCATCAACAACGATGGTTCGCCCGTCGGCACCCGTATCTTCGGGCCTGTCGCTCGCGAGCTTCGTGACAAGAAGTACATGAAGATCGTCTCGCTCGCTCCCGAGACCCTGTAGTTAGGGGAGATATATGTATATCAAGAAGGGCGATAAGGTCCAGGTTCTCTCTGGTAAGGATCGCGGCAAGCAGGGCGTTGTCCTGCGTGCTCTCCCCGCCGAGAACAAGGTCGTTGTCGAGGGCGTTTCGGTCGTCAAGAAGGCCGTCAAGCCCAACGCTGCCAACCAGCAGGGCGGCATCGTTTCGCAGGAGGCTCCTATCGACGCCTCCAACGTCAATCTCGTTTGCCCCGAGTGCGGTAAGGTTACCCGCGTCGGTCACGAGAAGGACGGCAAGAACAAGCTGCGCGTCTGCAAGAAGTGCGGCCACAAGTTCTAAGCTGCCCGCAACATCAAGTTGCTAGCAAAGGCCCGGATGCCACGGCACCCGGGCCTTTTTCTATCCCTACTCATTGGGGACATACTTAAATGAGTATCCCTGCTCATTGGGGACAGACTTAAATGACTAGTTGATAGGGACGGTCTTTAGATCTGTATATCTGGCCATCTAGGATAGGCTTCAACGAAAGCGGCACTTAGGGACAGTCCTTCGATGTCTGGTGCCCCCAGAGGGGTGAAGTAATACAGCTGGTTTTGTCTTTAGGGCTTTGGTGCTCCGCCCCTATATGTTTCACAAGGATTGTCGCATGCGCATTTACGCGCAGAGTCTTGCGCGATGATGCGCATGGCCGCGCAAATATCTGCTAACTATGGTTAAATAATGACCGATAAACAAATAAACACGCAAATACAAGCAAAAGCGCGCGCAATTGTGCGAATATAGGGCTGTTAGAAATGAAGGACTTCCGATGACTCAGGAGGCACTCATGGCAGATTCCAAACAGGCTCCGCTCGACGCCGAAGCAGCCGCTAAGGCGGCGTTTGCCTCGGTCCAGGATCGGCCGTTCCCCGACGACATTTTTACGGCTCCCGAGCTTCGCTGGGCTGTGATCGGTTGCGGCGTTATCGCCAACCAGATGGCCCAGTCTCTAGCTCTTGCCGGCCGCAAGCTTGCGGGCGTCGCAAACCGTACGCTATCCAAGGCTCAAGCTTTTGCCGAGCAGTATGGCATCGAGAAGGTCTATGAGACGGTCGAGGACCTCTACGCCGATCCGGATATCGACGCCGTCTATATCACCACGCCGCACAACACGCATATCACCTACCTGCGAGCCGCTCTGGCAGCTGGCAAGCACGTGCTCTGCGAAAAGGCCATTACCCTCAACTCTGCCGAGCTCGACGAGGCCAGTGCCATCGCCGACGAGCACAACGTGGTCCTTATGGATGCTACCACGGTGCTCCACATGCCGCTGTATCAGGAGCTGCGCCGTCGCATGGATGCGGGCGACTTTGGCCGCATGAACCTCGCCCAGCTCAACTTTGGCAGCTATAAGGAGTACGGCGACCTGACCAATCGCTTCTACAACCGCTGCCTTGCCGGCGGCGCCATGCTCGATATTGGCGTGTATGCCCTGTCCGTCATGCGCCTCTTTATGGCAAGCCAGCCAGCCGAGGTCGTGTCTCTGGGCAATACCTGCGAGACTGGCGTTGACGTCGCGGGTGGCATTGTCTGCCGTAATGCTGAGCAGCAGCTGGGCGTTGTGAGCCTTACGCTCCACTCCAAGCAGCCCAAGCGCTCGGTCATCAGCTTCGATAAGTGCTATATCGAGGTCAACGAGTATCCGCGTGCCGACCATGCGACCATCGTGTGGACTGCGGACGGTCACCGTGAGGAGGTCCACGCTGGCACCGAGGCATACGCTCTGTGCTACGAGATGGCCGACCTGGAGAAGGCCGTTGCCGGCGATGATTCGAAGCGCGAGCTTCTGGGCTATGCTTCTGATGTTATGGAGCTGATGACCAAGCTCCGCGCCGACTGGGGAGTCGTGTACCCCGAGGAGGAGTAAGCGATGCTTGCGGAAGATAGGCTCAACGCGATCGTGTCGATGGTGCAGCAGGCTGGCTCGGTAACGGTGCCCGAGCTTGCCGATGCCCTGGGCGTGACGGCCTCTACCATTCGACGCGACCTGCAGACGCTCGACCGAGCGCACCGCATCGCCAAGGTGCACGGTGGCGCGACAAGTCTTGAGCGCGCGCACGTGACGCGCGACCTAACGATCAGTGAGCGCAGTGATCTCCATAACGACGACAAGGAGCGTATCTGCGCCCGCGCCGCAGCGCTCGTGGAGCCCGAGAGCTTTGTGTACATCGATTCGGGTTCGACAACGCTCAGACTCATCGAGCATCTTCCGCATCTCGAATCGGTCACCTATGTGACTGATTCCGTGCTCCATGCTCAGCATCTCGCTGTGCGCGGCATGCGCACCGTGGTGCTGGGCGGCGAGCTTAAACCCGAGACCGAGGCGCTCGTTGGCCCCGATGCTCTGGCAACCCTAGACCGCTACAACTTTAACTGCGGCTTTTGGGGTTCTAACGGCATTGCCGCCGAGCAGGGCTTTACGACGCCCGATATCGAGGAAGCGCAGGTCAAGCGTATCTCGATGCGCCATACAGCCAAACGCTTCGTAATCTCGGACGCCAGTAAGTTTGGCATGGTGGCTCCCGTAAAATTCGCGGACTTCCGCGACGCAACGATTATTACCGCGGGCGAGGTGCCAGCCAAGTACCAGTCGATAGACAACGTCATCACGGTCTAGCGACAGGGCGAAGTAAGGCCAAAACCACCACAAAGGTGCCTGTCCCCATTGTGGTGGTTCCGATGGCCCCGCCGGGCATGGTTGCCCAGTACCCCTGTTTCCATACGACGTGATCATGTCCGTCGGAGCTATCGGCTCTAATCAAAACGCAAACACAAGGTAATACGCAGGTTTTGGCCCTCTGGAGGCGAGGGGTGGGCCTGCTTGTGCAAAAGGAGGAAACATGTCAGCTACGAACGAGAAAACGGGAGGCGGCGCCTACGACGTCGTCGCCATCACGGCGTGCCCAACGGGTATTGCCCACACGTTTATGGCGGCAAAGGGGCTTGAGGATCAGGCTGCCAAGATGGGCGTGAGCATCAAGGTCGAAACCCAGGGCTCGGGCGGTGCCAAGAACGTGTTGACGGCCGCCGACATCGCGGGTGCCAAGGGTGTCATCATCGCGGCGGACAAGAACGTCGAGCTCGACCGCTTTGACGGCAAGCCGGTCTATTCGTGTGCCGTCACGCGCGGCATCAACGATGCCGAGGAGCTCATCAACATCGCACTGGCAGGCAATGCGC
>CABUAL010000140.1 GCA_902489515.1 uncultured Collinsella sp.
AGGATGCTCCTGCCGAGGTATTGAACCGACCTGGCGTGGAGTATCGGCAGGTGCGCCATGGGGATACGGTCGACATCGGCTCATTTTGCGCCCGCGTGATGTGGCCATTCGAGTCCGTGGATGGCGAGGGCAATGAGGACTCGCTTGTCCTGCTGCTCTCTTATGTTCAGGAAGACAAGGGCCTGCGCATGCTCCTCACCGGTGATGCCGAGCTCGACCAAGAACGGGAATTCGTGCAGGAGGTGGGGGATATCGATGTCCTTAAACTCGGGCATCACGGCTCCAAGGTTTCGGTCGATGCCGCGCTGCTGGAGATTCTGAGACCCGAGCTTTCCCTCGCGAGCGCGGGCGAGGGGAATCGATACGGTCATCCGTCCGATGCCTGCATCGATGCCGTGAAGGAAGCGGGCGGCGTGTTCGCGTGCACCATCGAACACGGCGACATTACCGTCACGCCGACTGAGAATGGCTTTGCGATGCGATGCCAGGGACCGTGACGACGTCGTTGGCGTGTGGTGGGCCCCTGGGCTAGAATGGCACGGAACGAATACGAAGGCCTGCGGGAGGGGAGCGCAATGTCCGAAACCGGTCTGCTGCCGGCATATCTGATCGTCGGTACCGACGGAGTCAAGCGCGATCACGCCGTCTCGCGTATGAAAGCGCGTCTGGAAAAGT
This sequence comes from uncultured Collinsella sp., assembly GCA_902489515.1. Taxonomy (GTDB): domain Bacteria; phylum Actinomycetota; class Coriobacteriia; order Coriobacteriales; family Coriobacteriaceae; genus Collinsella. The sequence continues at coordinate 676 of CABUAL010000140.1, forward strand.
CGGGTATGGTCGAGTTTAACCTCGACGAGCGCGACATGACTAAGGACCCCGATATCGAGTCCATTATCGGATCGCTTAACACCTTTCCGATGGGCAGCGAGTTTCGCTTGGTAATCCTTGATGGCTGCTCAAAGCTCGCTAAGGCTGTCTCGGAGCCGCTCGTCGAGTACCTCGCAAGTCCCAGCCCCACAACGGTCTGCCTCATCATCGCCGACTCGCTTGCCAAGAACACGCGCCTGTATAAGGCGATCGCCAAGATCGACAAGAAGGCCGTGATCGATTGCTCCGGCACCAAGCGCTGGGAGCTACCGCGCCGCGTTCAGCAGATGGCGACGCAGCACGGCAAGTCGATCTCGACGGCGGCAGCCGAGGAACTCGTCTCGCGTTCGGGCGTTGCGGCCCGCATGCTCGATAACGACTTGGCTAAGCTTGCCCAGATGGTCGAGGCGCCCCAGATTGAGCTTGCCGACGTTGAGCGCTGGATTGTACGTACGGCCGAGGTTCAGCCCTGGGACTTTCTCAATGCGGTCTCGGCCCGTGACATGCGCCGCTCGCTCGAGCTTTTCAATCTACTGCCCGCCAAGAGCTACGTGTGGACTTACACATTGCTGTGCGGCCGTATTCGCGAGCTTATCGTTGCCAAGGCGCTCGATGCGCGCGGGCAGGGTCGTGAGCTGGCCGCAACGCTTAAGCTTCAGTCCTGGCAGGTCAAGAATCATCTGACCTGGGCACGTCGCTTTTCGATGGCAGAGCTCGTTGCAGCGCTCGAGGGTGCGGTCGATGTGGAGCTCGCGCTCAAGGGTTCGGCCGATTCTCAGACCGCGCTTTTGCTCTGGATTACGAACATCTTGAGAAAATCGTGATGATACCTGCCTATTTGACAAATTCGTTCTATCCCTTTGAGGGGGAGCGTGCTATAGTAGGCGCTTGCATGACCTCACCGTGTCTCAGAGGTGTCATACATTTTTTGCAAGGAACTCGAAAGGAACTCCAGAAGTGGCAAACATCAAGTCTCAGAAGAAGCGTATCCGCACCAATGAGGCAGCTCGCATGCGTAACAAGGCTGTCAAGTCCGAGCTCAAGACGCTGACCAAGCACGTCCAGTCCGCCGTCGCCGAGGGCGACGCCGAGAAGGCCCAGGCTGCCCTCAAGACCGTCACCAAGCGTCTCGACATGGCTGCCGCCAAGCATGTTATCCACAAGAACCAGGCTTCCAACCGCAAGTCCGGTCTTGCCAAGCTCGTGAACAGCATCAACGCCTAAGTTGTAAATTTCACACCACACAGATTACGCGCATAAATGGAGCCTGTTTTATGGAACAGGCTCCATTTTTTGTATCGCTCGGGTAAGATAGTCCGCATGAATACTTCAATTGACATTTCCCACATCCGCAACTTCTCAATTGTTGCGCACATCGACCATGGCAAGTCCACGATCAGTGACCGTATCCTCGAGCTCACCCATACCGTCGACGAGCGCGACATGGAGTCGCAGCTGCTCGACACCATGGATATCGAGCGCGAGCGCGGCATTACGATCAAGTCCAATGCCGTCCGCGTTTCCTATGACGCCGACGATGGCGAGACGTATCAGTTCAACCTGATCGATACGCCGGGCCACGTTGACTTTACCTACGAGGTCTCGCGCTCGCTGGCAGCCTGTGAGGGCGCGGTGCTCGTTGTCGACGCCACGCAGGGCGTCGAGGCGCAGACCGTCTCCAACGCGACGCTCGCTATGAACGCCAATCTGGATATTGTTCCTGCCATCAACAAGATTGACCTGCCCTCGGCCCATCCCGACGAGGTCAAGACCGAGATCGAGGAACCTGGCGATATTCCCGCCGATGATGCCGTGTGCGTGTCGGGCAAGACCGGCGAGGGTATTCACGATCTGCTAGAGTCCATCGTCTTTTTGATCTCTCCGCCTAAGGGCGATGCGAACGCGCCGCTCAAAGCGCTCATTCTGGATTCGTACTTTGACGAGTATCGCGGCGTGGTGGCCACGGTGCGCGTCTTTGACGGCTCCATCAAAAAGGGCGATACCCTGCGCATGATGCAGGCAGAGGGCGACTTTTTGGTCGACGGCGTGGGCGTCAAGCGTCCTGCCGAGACCCCGGTTGACGCGCTGACGGTTGGCGAGGTCGGCTACGTGGTCACGGGCCTGAAGGACCCCGAGGCCGTTCGCGTGGGCGACACCCTTACCTGGGCGTCGAACCCCTGCCCCGAGCCGCTTCCTGGTTACCGCGAGGCCAAGCCCATGGTCTATACGGGCCTGTTCCCGATCGATAACAAGGACTACGAGAACCTGCGTGACGCCCTCGATAAGCTGCACGTCAACGACCCGTCGTTGGTGTGGGAGCCCGAGACCTCGGTGGCGCTCGGCTTTGGCTTCCGCGTGGGCTTCCTGGGCCTGCTGCACATGGAGGTCGTCAAGGAACGCCTGGAGCGCGAGTTCAACTTGGACCTCATTGCCACGAGCCCCTCGGTGGACTATCACGTCTACAAGACTGACGGCGAGATGATTGATGTCCGTAGCCCGCAGGATCTTCCCGAGGCCACGCGCATCGAGCGTATCGAGGAACCCTACCTCAAGGCTAAGATCATCTGCCCGCCCGAGTATACGGGTGCCGTCATGCAGCTCGCTATCGAGCACCGTGGCATTACAACCGACATGATCCATCTCACGAGCAAATCGGTCGAGATGCGCTTTGACATGCCGCTCGCCGAGCTCATCCTGGACTTCTTTGACCAGCTCAAGAGTCGTACCAAGGGCTATGCCTCGCTCGACTACGAGTTCAACGAGTACCGTCCCTCCGAGCTCGTTAAGCTCGATATCTTGCTTTCGGGCGACGAGGTGGACGCGCTGTCGTTTATCGTCCACAAGGACAAGGCCTATGGTCTGGCCCGTGGCCTGTGCGACAAGCTTAAGGAGATCATCCCGCGTCAGCTGTTCGAGGTGCCCATCCAGGGTGCTATCGGCAATGAGCTGCCGTCAAGGCGCGTCGCAAGGACGTGCTTGCTAAGTGCTACGGCGGCGATATCTCGCGTAAGCGCAAGCTGCTCGAGAAGCAGAAAGAGGGCAAGAAGCGCATGAAGGCCATCGGATCGGTCGAGGTCCCGCAGGAGGCCTTTATGGCGATCCTCAAGGTGGACGAGTAGGTCTATGGCGCTTTCTGAATACAGCAAGCGGCTGCTGGGCGCCTATGCCGAGCAGCCGTTCCTTATGGCTCCCATGGCGGGCGTGACCGACCCTGCCTACCGCATCATGTGCCGCCGTCGCGGTGCCAACCTTGCCTACAGCGAGATGGTGAGCGTGGCGGGCCTTGCCTATGCCAGCAACAAGACCTGGCGCCTGGTGCTACCGGCCGACGAGGAGCAGCAGATTTGCGTGCAACTCTTTGGCTCCAAGCCCGATCAGTTTGCGAGCGCCGTCGCTGCCGTCGAGGAGCGCGTTGGCGATCGCCTGTCGCTCATCGATATCAATATGGCATCGGTCCTCGGCATAAAAACCTTTGCGAATCTTGCGAGGGCTCGGCGCTCATGCGCACGCCCGACCTGGCGGAGAAGATCGTCGAGGCCACGGTGGGCGCGGCGCACGTGCCCGTGACCGTCAAGATTCGCAAAGGTTTTTATGCCGAGGACCGCAATGCCGCGACATTTGCCCAGATGCTTGAGGGCGCAGGGGCTGCCGCAGTCGCCGTGCATGGTCGTTGCGCCACGCAGCTCTATACGGGCCAGGCCGATTGGTCGGTCGTCGATGAGGTTGCCGACGCCGTTGAGATTCCCGTGATTGGTTCGGGCGATGTGTTCTCGGCCGAGGATGCCGCGGAGCATCTGCGCAACTCGGGTGCCAGCGCGGTGTTTATCGCGCGCGGTATCTACGGTAATCCCTGGGTCTTTGGTGATGCTCGCGCTCTTGCGCTCGATGGCATACCGGTGCCGCCGCGCAGCTCGGTCGAGCGCCTGGACGCCCTGCGTGAGCACCTAACGCTGACGCATGAGCTCCTGCCGCTCATGTCGCGTGCCCGCACGTATGCAAGCTGGTACTTAAAAGGCATGCCCCATGCCGCCGCTTGGCGTGCCCATGTGGTGCGCTGTTCCACTTACGAGGAGTTTATGGCACTGGTCGATGAGATCGAGCGCGATGTGGTGGCCTGCGAGGCCGCCCTTGCCGCCGGCGAATCGGTGCCCCCTCATCCTCTGGAGGCTTAAGGGTGGCCGTTACCGCACTGTACGTGCACGTGCCGTTTTGCGCCCAAAAGTGCCGGTACTGCGACTTTGACTCGCGCAGTTTTGCTCCGTGCGACCTGAGCGCTGCGCTCGATGCCTATTTTGAGCAGTTGTTCGCGCGTCTCGATGCTTTTGGCAAGGCTGATGCCCTTGACCAGATCCGCACCGTCTATGTTGGCGGCGGTACGCCGTCGCTGGCGGGGGAGCGCCTGGTGGAGCTGGCGCGGCGTATTCGTGCGTGGTGTGCCCCCGTTGAGTTTACCTGCGAGGCCAATTCTGCCCGGGAAGTCCGCACGTAAGGTCGCACGACACATCAAGCCCAGCGTTCTTGACCGTCGCGATGGCGGCGA
>CABUAL010000141.1 GCA_902489515.1 uncultured Collinsella sp.
ATGCCCGTCAAGGTGCTCCCGGCCGCCGAGGTCACCGGTATGGCCAAGACGTTCCGCTACCTGGTCGAAGACTATGAGCCCGACATCCTGGTAAGCGGACGTCCCCTGACCATGGCCGGTGAGCCCGGCCCCCAAGCCGAGCGCGTTGCCGCCGTGGCGCAAAAGATTGCCGACGAGCTCGATCTTCCGCTGGAGTTTGAGGACGAGCGTCTGTCCTCGCAAGAGGCCAAGCGTATCCTGCGCGAGCAGGGCCTCAACGAAAAGCAGATGAGGGGCAAGATCGACATGATTGCCGCCAGCCTTTTTTTGCAGACGTGGCTCGATCGTAAAAACGAGGAGGTTTCGCATGCCTAGTGCTTCCGATCCGCGCCAGCCGAATCGTACACGTCAGCCGGCGTCGCGCCCTGCCCAGCCTGGCCAGCGTCCGGCACAGCCGACGCAGCGCGCAGCTCAGCCTGCCGCGCGCCCGGTGCAGTCCTTCTCTCGTTCGGCCCAACCTGTTCAACGGACGGGTCAGCAGCCTTCTGCTCGTTCGGTTCAGCATCCGGCTTCTCACGCGGCTCAGCAGCCCACTGCTCGTACGGCCCAGCCTGCAGGCGGTACCCGCTTTAAGCAGCAGGCACCTACCCAGCGAACGCAGGCCCCCCAATCGCATTCTCATCACGCCCGCGGTTCGCATGGCGTTGCTCCGGCGACCCGCTCGAGCTACAACACGCATACTCGTCGCGGTGCTCAAAAGAAGAGCTCTCCGGTTCCCATCATCATCGGCGTTGTGGTGGCGGTGCTTGCGCTTGTCGCGATCGTTTTCTTTGTCGTGCCGGCCGTCAAGGGCTTCTTTGCCGGTGAGGATACGAAGGTCACGGCTGGTCAGCAGGTTACGGTAACCATTCCCGACGGTGCTTCGGGCGATACGATCGCCTCGATTCTCTCCGAGAACCATATCGTCGAGAATCCCAAGGATTACTATGCGGCGGTGAAAAAGCTCAACGCCGATATGTCGCTCAAGCCTGGTACCTATTTGTTCACCACACTCATGGACGCGACCAAGGTTGTTCAGCAGCTCATGGAAGGTCCCAACGCGGGCTCCAATGCGCTAACTATCCCTGAGGGCCTGACGGTCGATCAAGTCGCCGACCGTGTGGCCCAGGCCTACGATGGCATCTCTAAGGAAGACTTCCTCAACCAGGCTAAGGCCTCCAACTACGTGGACGACTATAGCTTCCTTAAGGGCGCCGCCAACGACTCGCTTGAGGGTTTCTTGTTCCCCAAGACTTATTCGTTGGGCGATTCGCCGACGGTCGATGACGTGATTCGCGCTATGCTCGATCAGTTTAAGACCGAGTACAAGTCGCTTGACTTTGCGAGCTGCGAAGCCAAGATCAAGGAGCGCTATGGTGTGGAGATGTCCGACTACGACATCGTCAACTTGGCCTCTATCGTTGAGCGCGAGGGCCTCAACGCCGATCAACGTGCGCACGTGGCCTCGGTCTTCTACAACCGCCTTGCCGGCAAGCTCGACGGTCTGCGCTATCTCAACAGCGATGCGACCATGATGTATGTCACCGGTGGCGAGGTTACCGCCGACGACCTGCAGAGCGATAGCCCGTATAACACCTATAAGCATGAGGGCCTGCCGCCCACGCCCATCTGCTCTCCGTCGCTCGAGGCACTCAAGGCCACGCTTGAGCCGACCGACTCCGATGACCTGTATTTCTACATTACGCAGGACGAGGAGTATTTCTCGAAGACCTACGAAGAGCATCAACAGTCTTGGAATTGATCATGAGGATTTTTAGCCCCAAACGATATGTTGCCTCGGTCGATCGCATCGACCTCGATACCCTCTGGGCCGACGGCAAGCGCGCCATTCTGCTCGATCGCGACAACACCCTGGTGCCGCGTGATACCGAGCGGGTACCCGCTGCGGTCTCCGCCTGGCTCGAGGCCGCCCATGCTAAGGGCTTTAAGCTGTGCATGGTGTCCAACAACTGGCATCGCGACCAGGTTATGGCGTCGGCGCGCGAGCTGGGGCTCGAGGCCATTAGCCACGCCATGAAGCCGGCGCCATTTGCCCTCAAAGCGGGCCTTAAGCGTCTGGGCGCCACGGCCGACGAGGCCGTGCTGATCGGCGATCAGCTTTACACGGACGTGTGGAGCGGTAACTTTGCCGGCGTTGACACTATTCTGGTCAAGCCGCAGGCAACTCAGGACCTGTGGTACACGCAGATCTTCCGTATCTTTGAGCGCCGGGCCCTGCGCGACCTTCCCTGCGAGGAATAGGTTTCGCCATGTCTCAGCACATCAAACACGGCTGCGACCATATCTTCTTTATCGGCTTTTTGGGCGCGGGCAAGTCGACGCTTGCGCGCAACGTGGGCACTATGTTCAAGCGTCGATTCATCGATACCGATCGTTTGGTTGTGCGTCGATGCGGCAAGTCGGTGACCGAGATTTTTAAGACCGAGGGCGAGGATCGTTTTCGGGAGCTCGAGACCTCGGCACTCCGTTCGCTTCAAAGCGAGCGCAGCCTGCTGGTATCGTGCGGAGGTGGCATCGTCGAGACGCCGGTGAACATTGAACTGATGCACGAGATGGGTACGTGTGTGTACCTCGAAGGCGACTTTGAGGACTCGTTGCGTCAGATTCGTCGCTCCGATACCCGGCCCGATTTCCGCTCGCCCGAGCATGCTGCGCGCCTGTTTGAGCATCGCCGTCCGCTGTATCGCCAGGCCGCCGATATTACCCTTGATATTCGCAACAAGTCCTTCGAGGACGTTTCCTACCTTTGTGCCGAGATGCTTTTGGAGCGTGGACTGCTATGATTCGCCGTCAACTTATCAATTTCCAAAACCGCAGTGTCGATGTCCGAGTCGGATTGGGCGCGTTCGAGGAGCTGTCGCGCATGTTTGCCTCTGCTGTGGGCAAGCCTAAGCGCGCGATGGTGGTTTGGAACGACGCCACATCCGAGCGCTTTGGTGAGGTTGTCGAGCGTGCGCTGGTCGACGCTGGTTTTGCCGTGTCGCAGCTTTCGCTTGAGGTTTCGCCTGCCGGTGCTACGCTGGCCGATGCCGATACCGTCTTTGGCGCCCTGTCGGCTAATGGCATTACCTGCGACGATCTCGTTGTTGCCGTTGGCGATGCCGCAACCTGCTCGGTCGTTTGCTGGTGTGCCAATCAGTGGTGCGGTCGCACCGAGTGTGCCTTGCTGCCGACGACGTTCGACGCCATGCTCACGGTCGCGACGACCATGAAGCCGCTCGTCGCCTCGTTGGCCAATGCGCTTCCCGCTATCGCGTTCCGTCCCGAGCCGGGCTTGGTCGTGTGTGATCTCGACCTTGTTCGCGAGGCAGACCCCGAGGACCTCAAACTCGGCTATGCGGTACTTGTTGGTACCATGCTTTCGAGCAGCAAGTCTCGCTGGAATCAGTTTACCGAGACCGTCCCCGAGATTCTCGCGGGCGAGGAGGTCGCGCTCGTCAATGCCATTCAGTGGTCTCAGACTGCCCGCAAGGACGTACTTATGGCCACGAACCCGAGCGCCCGCCATGCACTTGATTTTGGCAAGATGGGGGAGCGTACTCTGCGCGCCTGCTTGGGTGATGTCGCTTCGCGGGTCCCTGCCTACCAGCTGTTGTCCGAGGGCATGCGCTTTGAGGCGCGCCTAGCACACGATGCCTGCGACTTCGATATCGACTATGTGTTTGATCTCGATGACTGCCTGGAGGACTTTGGCATCGAGGAGCTTGCCTTCGACTTGGAGCCTGCCGCATATATCGAGGAGTTCCGCAGACAGCAGTTTGTCCGCTCGAACCGCAGCATGCTGCCGCTGCCCGCGGCGCTCGGCGCCATTCGACTAACGAGCGTCGAGGACGAGGTTCTTGAGCGCCATGCTCACGCCTACTTGGCTTCTCGTAAAGAACTTCTCTAAGATTTATTGACTTCCATCGTCTTTCGTATCATGTTGAGGGGCGGGTTTTCAATCGGTTGCGGATCGCATGCGATTCCGTCGTTCGGTTGAGACCCGTCCCGTTTATATTGAGACAACAAGAAAGGAATCTGCATGTCTGAGTTTGCTGCCGGTCCTGCCGGTCGTATCGAGCGTGTCCGTGCCCTGATGGTCGAGCGTGGCTACGACGCCATCGTGGTGCGCGACGAGGCCAACCTTCGTTGGCTTACGGGCGTGAAGGGCGTCTTCGACTACACCTTCGAGTTCCCGCACGCTGCGTTTATTACGGCCGACCAGTGCCTGTTCCACACCGACTCGCGCTACCTCAACAGCTTTGAGGAGAACACGCCAGCCGGCAGCCCCTGGGTCTACGACATGGATGAGGGCACCATCCCCGGTTGGGTCGCCGGCAAGATCGCGGCCAACAAATGCCGCGTCTGCGCTGTCGAGGACGATATGCAGATTAATTTCTACCAGGGTATTCAGCGCGGCCTGGAGGACCGTTCCGTCGCCTGTATGCTGCCGCTGATGCACGACGATATCCGCAAGATGCGCGCCATCAAGGACGCCGAGGAGATTGAGCTCATGCGCCATGCGCAGTCGATCACCGATGCCGCCTTCCAGCACATGCTCGGCTTTATTAAGCCCGGTATGACCGAGAAGCAGGTACGCAACGAGCTCGAGAACTTTATGTTCGCCAACGGTGCCGACAGCCTGGCCTTCGGTTCCATCGTCGCGAGCGGCCCCAACACCGCCAACCCGCATGCCGTGCCGAGCGACCGCGTGATCGAGAAGGGCGATTTCGTTCTTATGGATTACGGCGCGGGCTATTGCGATTACCGCTCCGACATGACGCGCACTGTCGTGATGGGCGAGCCCACCCAGGAGCAGCTCGACCTGTACGCACTCGTGCGCCGTACGCACGAGGAGTGCGTCGCCGCCATCCATCCGGGCGTTGAGGGCAACGACATCTTCAAGCTCTCCAAGAAGATCATCGGCGATGCCGGCTATGGCGATTACTATAACCATGGCTTGGGTCACGGCGTGGGCATCGACATCCATGAGCTGCCCAACTTTAACCGCAGCAAGAATATCATCGAGGTCGGCTCGGTTATCACCATGGAGCCCGGCGTCTACCTGCCCGGCGTGGGCGGCGTGCGCCTGGAGGACTACGGCGTGGTCACCGAGAACGGCTATGAGCCCTTCACCAAGACCCCGCACGACCTGCACGTTATCGACTGCTAGTTTACTTCAGTAGATAGTTTGGCCTTGATGCGGAGACCGAGGCCGTTCTTGAAG
>CABUAL010000142.1 GCA_902489515.1 uncultured Collinsella sp.
GGCGCGGTGCGCCCCGTCACACCAACAAAGACTGTCCCAAACGACTAGTGGCGGCGGGCGTTGAGTTCGCCGGCAAGCTCGTCGAGGGTGATACCGTAGCGCTCGAGCGTCACGAGCAGGTGGTAGACCAGGTCGCCGGCCTCGTAGCGGATGTGATCGTGATCGTTATCCTTGCAGGCCATGATTACCTCGCTTGCCTCCTCGGCAAGCTTCTTGAGCAGCTCGTCCTCGACGTCGGTCAGCAGACGCGCGGTATAGCTCTCCTGCGGCGATGCATCACGACGACCGTGAATCACCTCGGCCAGACCTGTCAGCGTCTCTCCGATATTTCCATCCTGAACGTTTGCGGTGCGCACACCCATGGTTCAATCCTTTCCGGTTTGTTGAACGCCCAGCAGAGCGCCCGCCCTACGCGAGTTTCTTAAAGAAGCAGGTACGGTTGCCGGTATGGCAGGCCGGACCCGGCGAGTCGACCTTGACCAGCAGCGTATCGCTATCGCAGTCGGCCCAGAGCTCCTTGACCTCCTGCATATTGCCGCTCGTCGCGCCCTTGTTCCAGAGCTCCTGGCGACTACGGCTCCAAAACCACGTGGTACCGGTCTTGAGCGTCAGCCCCACCGATTTCTCATTCATCCAGGCAACCATAAGCACCTCGCCGGTGTCATATTGCTGAACCACACAAGGAATCAACCCACGGGCGTCGTATTTCAGCTCGGTAGCATTTACCACCTCAGTCATCATTCCTCCCAAGTAATTACCGTGAACATCGCAGGTCGGCGAGGGTTGTCCAGGTGCCCGAGATTCCGAGCGACAAGCCCGACGACGCGCGCTCGAGCATTTTGCCGAGGGCGTGATCGAGGAGCCGGAAGGTCGGGTGCCTGGGCAAGCCGCAGCGCTAGAAGTCCAACCTGACAGGGATGCCCTGCGACGCCATATACTCTTTGACTTCGCGAATGCTGAACGTCCCAAAGTGAAAGACGCTGGCCGCCAGCACGGCGTCGGCCTCGCCCTCGATCACGCCCTCGGCAAAATGCTCGAGCGTGCCCACGCCGCCGCTCGCGATGACGGGAATCGGCACCGCGCGCGCCACGGCACGGGTGAGTGCCAGGTCGAAGCCAGCCTTGGTGCCGTCGCGATCCATGCTGGTGAGCAAGATCTCACCGGCACCGCGACGAGCCGCCTCCTCGGCCCACGCTACCGCATCGATACCCGTGGCGTTGCGACCGCCAGCCGTGAAGACCTCCCACTTGTCGGCTCCGGATGCGCCGGGCAGGCCCACACGCTTGGCATCAATCGCCACGACCACGGCCTGGCTGCCAAACGCCGCAGCGGCCTGGCTGATCAACGACGGATCGCGCACGGCGGCAGAGTTAAGCGACACCTTGTCGGCACCGGCGGCAACCATGATCCGCATGCCCGCCAAGTCGCGAAAACCGCCGCCCACGGTATAGGGAATGGCCAGCTCCTCGGCCGCGTGTGCCGCCATCTCGATGGTCGTCGCGCGATTGTCGCTCGTCGCGGTAATGTCCAGAAAGACGACCTCGTCCGCGCCCTCGCGGTCGTAGGCGCGGGCCAGCTCCACCGGGTCGCCCGCATCGCGCAGGCTCACAAAGTTGACGCCCTTGACCACGCGGCCGTCCTTAACATCCAGACAGGGAATCACGCGTTTGGTAAGCACGGGCTACTCCTCCCCTCGGGCGGCGGCCAGCGCATGGACCAGTGTAAAGTTGCCCTCGTAGAGCGCACGGCCGGTAATGGCGCCCTCGATGGCATCCTCGCCCACCGCGGCCAGTGCACGGATATCGTCGAGCATCGAGATACCACCCGACGCCACGACGGGAAAGCCCGCGACCTCGGCCACATGACGATACGCTGCCACATCGATGCCCGTCTGCATGCCGTCGCGCGCGATGTCGGTGTACACCAGATGCTTAAAGCCCAGCTCAGTGAGCTGCGCCACGGCGTCGTCGAGTGACACACCCGCGCCGTCACGCCAGCCGTTCACCTTGACCTGACCATCACGCGCGGCGATATCTGCCACCAGCAGCTCGCCAAAGCCGCGAGCCGCCACCTCGGCAAATCCCGGCTCGGTCACGAGCACCGTGCCTAGTGCGATGCGACGAGCACCATAGCCGGCCAGCTCATCGATGCGTGCAAGCGAGCGAACGCCGCCGCCCACGTCCACGGACAGACCGTCGACGCCGCAGATGGCCTCGATCGCTGCCGAGTTGGCAGCGCACGCATCCTCGTCCTCGCCAAAGGCAGCGGACAGGTCGACGACGTGTACCCAGCTCGCGCCCTGCTCGGCAAAGGAGCGGGCAACGGCCACGGGGTCGTCGGAATATACCTTGCAGCGGCTCCGGTCGCCGCGCTCCAGGCGCACGACCTTGCCGCCGATCAAATCGATTGCGGGAAACAGAATCATCGGCCGGCCCCCTCGACGATGCTCACGAAGTTCTTAAGAATGCGCTGACCCAACGCAGAGGATTTCTCGGGATGGAACTGGCAGCCCCACACGTTGCCGTGGCGCGCGATGCACGGGAAGCTCCGCGTGTAGTGCGTGCGCGCCAGAACATCGGCGGCATCGGCATCGTCGGCCACCGCATAGCTGTGGGTGAAGTACATGTTGGCACCCTCGGCAAAACCGGCGAGCAGCGGATCGGCCGCACCGGCGGGTGTCATGTGCACCTGGTCCCAACCCACGTGCGGCACCTTCAGTCGGCTCGACTCCAGGCGCGTGCACGAGCCGCGCATAATGCCCAGGCCATCGACCCAGGGGCCGCCGGCCTGCTCGGAGGCATCGTCGTCCGCGTCCGTGCCCTCGTCCGCAGGCACGCCCTCGTTGCCTCGCTCAAAAAATAGCTGAAGGCCCAGGCAGATGCCGAGCAGCGGAGTTCCGGCGGCAACGGCGTCGAGCACCGCGTCCGCCTCGCCGCTCTCGCGCATAAAGGCAATCGCGTCGTAGAACGCACCCACGCCCGGGATGACCAGGCCGTCGGCGTTGCGGATCCGCTCCGGATCGTCCGACGTGCAGGCGGCGGCACCGGCGCGCGCAAGCCCGCGCACAACGCTCGACAAGTTGCCCTTGTGGTAGTCGACCACCACGATCTTCGGTTCGCCCACGCGACCCTCCCTTATCTCATCATCCAAAACCACCACAAAGGTGCCTGTCCCCTTTGTGGTGGTTTTTGCCTTTGTGGCGGTTACAGTGAGCCCTTGGTGCTGGGGATGCCCTGCACGCGGGGATCGAGCTCGCAGGCGTGGCGCATCGTGCGGCCCACGGCCTTAAAGGCGGCCTCGATAATGTGATGGGAGTTGCCACCCGCCAGCTCGCGCACATGCAGCGTGAGCTTGGCATCGCGCGCAAAGGCATAGAAGAACTCGACGGCCAGCTCGGTATCGAAGCTGCCCACGCGCTCGGTCGGCACGGGCAGCTCGCAGTAGGCCTGCCCGCGACCCGAAATATCCACGGCGGCCATCACGAGCGTCTCGTCCATGGCAATCGCCGCATCGGCAAAGCGCGTAATGCCCGCCTTGTCACCCAGCGTCTGGCAGAACGCCTCGCCCAGTACAATGCCCGTGTCCTCGACGGTGTGGTGTGCGTCGACCTCCACGTCGCCCACCGCGCGCACCGTCAAATCAAACAGGCCATGGCGGCCAAAGGCGTTGAGCATGTGGTCGAAAAACGGCACGCCGGTCGAGATATCGCACGTACCGGTTCCATCCAAGTCGAGCTTGACGACAATATCGGTCTCCCCCGTCTTACGGGTTACCTCGGCATAACGGCCCATCTACATCTCCTCCTTCACCAGCGCGGCAAACGCGGCCAGTACCTCGTCATTTTCCTGCGGGGTGCCCACGGTAATGCGCAGGCAGTCCGCGAGCCCCGGCGCGTAGCTAAAGTCGCGCACCAAAATCGAATACTCATCGCGCAGACGCTCGCGCACGCGCGTGGCATGCGGCGTGCGCACAAGCACAAAGTTCGCCGCGCTCGGCCACGCCTCCACGGGCAGACCCTCGACAGCCATCGCGCGCAGGGCGCACAGCTCGCGCTCGCGCTCGGATGCGACCTGCGCCACCACGGGCGCGTAGGCATCACGGGCACGCACGCAGGCAAGCGCGGCGGCCTGGCTCAGCACGTTGACCGAATAGATCTGGCGAATCGCCGCGAACACCTCGATGACCTCGGGCGCCGCGATCACGTAGCCCAGGCGCGTGCCAGCGGCGCCAAACGCCTTGGACAGCGTATGCAAAATCACCAGGTTGGGATGCTCGGCGATAAGTCCCTGCGCCGTGGTGGCCGCGCCAAACGAATCGTCGGCAAACTCAACGTAAGCCTCGTCGACCATGACCATGCCGGGACACGCATCGCACAGCGCCGCGACAAAGTCGAGCGGCGCCACATCGCCCGTGGGATTGTTGGGTGAGGTCACGATGGCCAGGCTGCACTCGGGCGCCGCGGCGAGCACGGCTGCCTGGTCGAGCTCAAAGGTCGCCGGATCGCGCCACACGTCGCGCACCTCGGTCTGACAGAGCGACGCAAAGAACGCGTACTCGCTAAAGCACGGTGGGCAGTTGAGCAAAGTCCTCCCCGCGCCGCCAAACGCCAGCAGATAGTTATAGAGCAGCTCGTCGCCGCCGTTTCCCACGCAGATGTTCTCGCGCGTCACGCCATGCCAGGCAGCAAGCTCGTCGCGCAGGTCGTTGGACATGGGATCGGGATAGCGGTTGAGCGGCGTGGCAGCCAGGGCGGCGTCGACCGCCTCGCGCACGCCGGCGGGCACGGGATAGGTGTTCTCGTTGGCAGAAAGGTTGATGCGCGTGGGCGTAAAGTTGGGATCGTAGGGCTCAATACCGGCCAAGTAGGGCTGGACGAGCTCCTTCATGCGCGGCGTGAGTTCGGCCATATTAGGCCTCCTCGACGACCGCGCCAACGGCACCGCCCGCAGCCGCCGCCAGTGACGCGGCGCTCACGGCATCCTCGCCCTGCTCCAGCACGCGGCGACGCAGTGCGGCCGAAAGCGCGTGTGCCCACAGGCCCTCGGCCTCGGCTAAGCGCTGCGTAGCGGGAGCGTCGGAGAGCAGGCCCTCGGGTGTATAGCAAATGACACTCGAGCGCTTGACGAACTCTTCGACCGAAAGCGGGTTGGAGAACATGGCCGTGCCGCCGGTCGGCAGCGTGTGGTTGGGTCCGGCAACATAATCGCCGAGCGGCTCGGAGCTCCAAGCGCCC
>CABUAL010000143.1 GCA_902489515.1 uncultured Collinsella sp.
AAGGGAACCGGGCGCACGGGAGGGAAAGCGAGGCTACTCGCCGAGCTTGGGATGCAGCAGCGACGGCGCAGCGCCGAGCAGCATCTTGGTGTAGGGGTCCTGAGGGTGCTGGAAGACCTGCTTGGCCTCGCCCTGCTCGACGATCTTGCCGCCATTCATAACGATGATGTCGTCAGAGATATAGCGGACCGTCTGGATGTCATGGCTGATGAACACCATGGCCAGGCCGAGCTCCTTCTTAAGGTCGGTCAGCAGGTTCAGAATCTGCGCGCGGACCGAAACGTCCAGAGCCGAGGTGGGCTCGTCGGCGATGATGGCATCGGGGTTCAGCGACAGGGCGCGCGCAATTGCGACGCGCTGGCGCTGGCCGCCCGAAAGCTGGCCGGGAAGAACCTCGGCGGCGGAGCTGGGCAGACCGGTGAGCTCCAAGAGCTCCTTGACGCGCTTCTCCTGCTCGGCCTCGGTACCCAGGTTGTGGACGCGCATGGGGTCGAGCAGTTGCTCGCGAACGACCATGCGGGGATTGAGCGCCGTGGCCGGGTTCTGGAACACGACCGAGATGACGCGACCCATGTGGCGACGGTCCTCGGCGGTACGTTTGGTAACGTCCTTGCCCTTAAAGTAGACCTTGCCGCTCGTGGGGGCCTGCAGGCCGCACATGACGTTGGCGGTGGTGGACTTTCCGCAACCGGACTCGCCGACGATGCCGATGGTCTGTCCGGGCATGAGCTTAATCGTTACACCCTGGACGGCGTGAACCAGGTTGGGGTGCAGAATCGAGCCGGTACGGGTCCTAAAGGTGACGTGGACGTCATCAAGGAAGATGATCGGCTCGACGCCGTTGACTGCGGTCTCGCTCATCTACATCACCTCCGCGTGAGGGGTCAAACCATTTGCCTTGAGCACCTCGTCGGGGAGCTCGGAATAGAAGTGCTCGGTGCCGGGCACGCGCTTGAAGACCGGACGGGTGTCCAGGCCAATGCGCGGATGGCTCGAGCGGGGTGCGAAGCGATCGCCCTTGGGGAAATCGCGCGGGCTCGGAACGGCGCCGGGCACCTGGTGCAGGCGGCCCGAACCGCTCTCGATGGACAGGACGGAACCCAGAAGGCCGCGGGTGTACTCGTGAATCGGGTTGGTGAGCAGCTCCTTGGTGGGCGCCTGCTCGATAACCTGGCCGGCGTACATAACCGTGATGTTATGAGCGACCTCGGCGACCAGTGCCAGGTCGTGCGAAACGAAGATCATGGCAAAGCCGAGCTTGGCCTGAAGATCGTTAAGCAGCTTGATGACCTGCTTCTGGACGGTAACGTCCAGAGCGGTCGTGGGCTCGTCGCAGATGACCAGTTTGGGGTCGCGGGTAAGGGCCATAGCGATCAGAACGCGCTGACGCTGACCACCGGAAAGCTCATGCGGATAGCTCTCGAGCGTACGCTTGGGGTCGAGGCCCACGAGCTCCAGGAGCTCCTCGGCGCTACGGGTACCGCCGCGCTTGGTGAGCTGCTTCATCTGGGCGGAAATGAGCATGGAGGGGTTGAGCGAGGACAGGGCGTCCTGATAGACCATGGCGATATCGGTACCGCGCAGGCCGAACCACTCCTTCTTGCTCATCTTGAGCAGGTCGCGGCCCTCCCAGAGAACCTCACCGGAAAGATGCTCGTCATCGTCGGTCAGGCCCATGATGGCCAGCGTGGTGATGGACTTACCGCAGCCGGACTCACCGACCAGGCCCATGGTCTGGCCAGGACGGACATCAAAGTTGACATGATCGACGACGTTGATATCACCGTGGTGCTCAAACTGGATGCAGAAATCACGGACCGAAAGGATCGGCTCAACGGACTCATCGGGCACATGGCGGTCGTTACGCTTGAGCTCGACATCGCGCAGGGCGCCAAGACGGGCGGACAGGGACTGAGCCTGCTCCTTGTAAGCGCGAACGGGGTCGGAGACCAGCAGGTCGGCCTCGCGGCGCTTGGAGGAATCGGTCGGATCCAGGGCGGCGGAGGGAGCAGCGGCCATGGCGTCGGTAATGCCCTCGGAGAGGATGTTGAGCGCCAGGCAGGTGATCATGATAGCCAGACCCGGGAACAGCGCCTGCCACCAACGGCCAGCGAGCACGCCACCGCGGGCGTCGGCGAGGATGTTGCCCCAGGTAGCGGTGGGCTCCTGGATACCAGCGCCGATAAAGGTCAGCGAGGCCTCGAAGATGATGGCGTCGGCGACCAGGGTAACGGTGAAGACCATGATCGGGGCGATGCAGTTACGCAGAACATGCTTGATCAAAATCCACGGAGCCTTGGCGCCGGAAACGATGACCGCGCGGACATAGTCCTCGCCGTACTCGGACACGATGTTGGCGCGCACGATACGGGCAATCTGCGGAGTGTACATAAAGCCAATGGCGAAGATGATCGACGGCACGGAATTGCCCAGGATGGAGACGAAGACGGCAGCGAGGGCGATGCCCGGGATGGACATGATGATGTCCAGGATGCGCATGATCGCCTCGGAAACGGACTTGCGCGAAACCGCCGCGAGGGCGCCCACGACCGAGCCGCAGACCAGAGCCATGGCAGTAGCACCGAAGCCGATGATCAGCGAGTAACGGCCACCGTAAAGCATACGCGACAGGATGTCGCGGCCCTTATCGTCGGTACCGAAGATAAATCCATTGCCGGGAGCCTGGCGAGCAGTGAAAATCTCGACCGGGCTATAGGGGGCAAGAAGGGGCGCCAGAATCGCGGTCAGGGCGACCAACACCAGCACGACGGCGGCAATCTTAGAAGACAGCGTCATCTTCTTCCAGCCACCGAGCTTGAGCCCCTTGGAGGCAGCCTTCTCGAGCTGCTCGGTTTGCTTCTCTCGAATCTTTACCATAATCTACACCGTCCTGATGCGCGGGTTGATGAGCAGGTAGAGCATGTCAACCACGATGTTGATGATGATGAAGGCAAGAGCAACGACGATGACGACGCCCTGAACCAGGTTCGCCTCGTTGCCCTGAACGCCCTGCAGAATCGCAGTACCCATGCCGGGGAGGTTGAAGATGACCTCGATGACGACGGCGCCGCCCATAAGGTAACCGATCTTAAGACCGAGGGTGGTGACCGGGGTGATCAGCGCGTTGCGCAAAACGTTGATGCCGACGACGACCTTCTCGGGAACGCCGGCGCCACGGGCCATGCGGACGTAGTCCTTGTCGAGCTCCTCAACCATGGCCGTACGCACGATACGAGTCATCTGGCCCGTCAGCGGGAATGCCAGAGCGATAGCGGGCATGATCATACGTCCCAGATAGCCAGCCGGGTTGGTGGTGAAGTGAGGCAGAGCACCGGATGCCGGGAGCACCTTAAGGTAGGAAGAGAACAGCAGAATCAACAGAACGGCAAGCCAGAACGACGGGGTTGCCAAGCCGGCGATGGAAAAGACGCGAATCACTTGGTCCGGCCATTTATCGCGATACAGTGCCGCGATGACGCCGAGCAAAAACGAGACGACCGCGCCGATGGCAAGACCGATGAAGGTCAGCTGCATCGTGACGGGCAGGGCCGTGGAGATGCGCTTGGCAACGGAGTTGCGAGCAGCACCATAGGTGCCCATGTCACCATGGATCAGATCGCCCATGTAGCGCACGTAGCGCACGGGCCAGGGGTCGTCCAGACCATACTTCTCATGGTACTCGGCAACCGCCTCGGGCGAGGCACCGTCACCCAACGCCGTATAGGCGGGGTCGGTCTTGGAGAACGACATAAGGAAGAACACCAGGACGGTGACGCCCAATGCCATGATCGGCAGCGCCACGAGACGCCTTCCAATCAAACGTAGAAAGTTGTTCACGTTCTCTCCCCTTTCTTTTGTCGGTAGGACCAACTGGTATATGAGTATGGATACTCATTACAAGACCCGAGCGACATCGAGGCCGCCCGGGTCTTTGTTTCAACTATGAGGACGTTGCCTTACGACCGACGCCCCACATATGACTCAAACGAGTCTTAGGCCTTGACGGTCGCGACACCCCTGAAGGACATGCTCGTCGTGCCGATACCCTTGAAGCCATCGAGGGCCTCGCCGTTGGGCGCGGTAGACGGATCGTCCCAGGAAGCGGAGACGGTCTTGACGTGGACAACGGGGTACAGAACAGCGTTGTCGGCGATGATGTCGAAGCACTCGTTCCACTTCTTCTGCTGCTCGTCGCCCTCGGCGGCAAGAGCCTCGTCCATGAGACCGTGGAGCTTCTCCCACTCAGCGGACTCCTTCCACGGGCAACGGGTCTGCATCCAGACGTTGTCGCCGTACCACCAGTTGAGCAGCAGGTCGGGGTCAGCGCCGAAGCAGGACGGATCGCCAGGGGCAAGGAGGATATCGTAGGCCTCGCCGCCGTCGATGGCAGCGTAGGTGGCCGGCGAGGTATCGGTCTGGATGGTCACCTCGAAGCCGAGAGCGTCGAGGTCGTTCTTGACCTGGGCGGCCATGCCCTTAATCTGCTCGTTGTCGGTGGTGCGCAGGGTGATGGCACCCGGGGTGATGCCGGACTCCTCGATGAGCTTCTTGGCCTTCTTGGCGTCGGTCTTGTACACCGTGGAAGCCTCATGATAGTTGGTGAAGCTCTTGGGCAGGTAGCAGCTGGCAGCGGTGGCAAGGCCGGCGAAGGTGTTGCTGACCATCTTCTCGGTGTCGAGCGCATACATGACAGCCTGACGGACCTTGACGTTGTTCCAAGGCTCCTTGGCGACGTTGAACATGATGAAGCGGGTGCCGAAACCCTGAACGTTATCGATCTTGCAGCCGGCGCTCTCGAGCTGGTCGACGGCGTCAGCGGTAACGAGCTCCATAACGAGCGTGGAGCCCTCCTGCTGAGCGGTAACGCGAGCGGTGGGGTCGGTCAGGATGCTGTACTGGATCTTCTTATCCTCGGCAGCATACTCACCGTTGTACTCGGGGTTGGGAACCAAGGTGATCTCGGTATCGGAGATAGAGTCGTACATCCAGGGGCCGGAACCGATCGGCTGCTTGGCGCGATCCTCCTCGGTCTGGGTGGCCGGGGTAACGCGGACGATGGCCAGACGATCCTTGAGCAGGGAGAAGTTGGGGACCTTAGTCTTGACCGTCACGGTGCTGGCGTCCTTGGCCTCGATGGACTCGAAGGGCTGGAAGAACGGAGCATAGGTAGCGGAAGCGGCGCAAGCGGGCGACGAGGGTTCCGCTTCCGGCTCCACCG
>CABUAL010000144.1 GCA_902489515.1 uncultured Collinsella sp.
CTTCGCGACTTTTACCCGCCGCAGGTAAAGCTCTACTTTATTACGGGCGCCGACGCGATTATCGATATTGTGACCTGGCATGATGCCGAACGAATCGCTGAGCTTGCTACCTTTATTGCGGCGACACGACCGGGCTTTGATATCGATACGGCGCGTGCCCGAATCAAAGAGTCGGGGCTGCCGTTCGACGTGCGCTATATTCAGATTCCGGCGCTGGCGATCAGCTCGACGAACATTCGTAAGCGAGTTGCCCGCGGCATGAGCGTGCGCTATCTTACGAGCGAGTCCGTGCTCGGCTACATTCGCAAACGCAGGCTATATGCCGATTTGGGCCAAGAAGATTTTGAGTGATGGGGGTCTACGTTGTCGGTAGAGGATCAGTTTGAGGGCGATGAGCGCGCGCTGCTCAAGCGCATTCAAGAGCTGCTCGATGTTCGCATGAAGGATAAGCGCAAGCGCTATGTGCATTCGCTGGGTGTTGCCGAGACCGCACTTCATCTGGCCGAGGTCTACGGCGTTGACCGCTTTGATGCCGCTGCCGCCGGACTGATCCATGACTGGGACAAAGTGCTCTCCGACGACGAGCTGGTCACGCGCGCTCTGCATTACGGCATTAAGATTGCCGGCTCTCCTTCCGCCGCGACGCCGCTTTTGCATGGCCCTGTTGCCGCCTATGAACTTCCGCAGCTTTTTCCCGAGCTGTCGCCGGCGGTCTTTCAGGCTGTCGACCGTCACACCGTGGGCGCTTGCGACATGACGCCGCTCGATATGGTGGTCTTTGTGGCTGATGCCATCGAACCCAACCGCCACGGCGATTATGCCCATGCGCTGCGCAAGATGGTGGGGGAGTCGACGCTCGACGAGTTGTTCTTCTCCTGTTTTGCGCAGGGTTTGGTCTATGTGATTCAGTCCGGGCGCTATCTTTATCCCACGGCTATTTCGATTTACAACCATTACGCCCAGCTGCGCTAGCTCGGGCTGTCTAGAAAGAGGTATTCCATGGCCGACGAGACCATGACCGACGAGCAGATTCTTGAAGGTGTGGAGCACAAGAGCTTCGTCGCCACGTCCGACCGCACTGCCGCCTCGCTGTCTGCGAGCGGTGTCGCCGCCGAGGATGTCGCCCGCGCCGCCGCGCAGGCCGCCTACGACAAGAAGGGCGAGGACGTTCAGGTGCTCGACCTGACCGAGCTTTCCGATGTGTGCGACTACTTTGTGCTTGCCACCGGTGCCAACAACCGCCAGGTCGATTCAATTGTCGACGAGATCGAGGAGAAGGTCGCCGAGGCTTGCGGCGAGCATCCGTTCTCCATCGAGGGCCGCGAGCAGAAGACTTGGATGCTCATGGACTACGGTTCGGTTGTCGTCCACGTCTTCACTCCCGAAGCCCGCGACTTCTACCGCCTCGAGAAACTCTGGGGAGACGCCCCCCAGCTCCCCCTCAATCTCCTCTAGTAGCTCATTTGAGACGGGGTTTAGCTACCCTCACGCATATCGCCGGGCAGGTGCGGTTTTCCGCACCTGCCCGGCTTTCTTTTTGCCCAAAGTAGCTAATTTGGGACGGGGCTTTTTTAGCTACTACCTACCGTTCGCCGATAGAAGCGAGTTGCGGTTCATTGCGTGATATTTAGCTTTCCGACTCGGGTAACGTATTTGTTATCTGTAGAGGAGGAGATGCGTATGACTCGGACCGCGCGGGAAATCTCTGTTTACGGCTATTACCATGTCGTCCAAAAGGGCTGTGGTGGTCAGCTGATATTTGAGGATGCTGACGATCGACTCTATCTGATTCGACTGATAGCTTCGAAATGTCAGAAGTTCAAAGTGGATGTTATCGCATGGTGCCTTATGGATAATCACATTCACTTGTTGCTAGATGACGGGCATGCTCACCTGAGCGATTGTATGCATTCGATTACGACGGCGTATGCCATGTATTTCAATTCTAAGACAGGCAGGAGAGGTCCTGTTTTCCAGGATCGATTTAAGAGTGTGCCGATTCTCGATGATGATCAGCTGCTCAACTGCGTTCGTTACATTCACGATAACCCTGCGAAAGCCAGAATTGGCACTGCTTCGCTCTATCGCTGGAGCAGCTTTAGCGAGTATATGGGCTATCCGGGAATTTGTAAGACTGATTGCGTGCTCGGGTTGCTCGGGAATTCCCAGAGATTTTTTGCATTTAGCACCTCGGGCGAGCCCAATGGCTATTGCTTCCGTTATGGCGCTCATGTGAGTGATACTGACGCGCTTGAGTTTGCGCAGGCGTTGCTCAAACCATACGAGCCTCACTATCTCAACGCTCTGCCCAAGGGCGTGCGTGATGACTGTATCCGTAAACTCAAAAGCGAGGGCTTTTCGATCAAGCAGATCGTGCGCCTCACGGGTATCGGCCATTGCACGATTCAAAAAGTTAAAGTTGAAAAGTAGCTCATTTTAGGCGGGATAATTTTGCTGCGGCCGCCAAACCGGACATCCGGGGTAGTCAATTTGGGACGGGGCTTTTTTAGCTACCCTTTGGCTGACGGTGAATGAATTAGGCCGAATGAATCTCAACCGATATATAGGTGTAGCTAAAATAGCCCCGTCCCAAATTGACTACCAATGCCGTGTTGGACGGAAGGCAGCAACCCCCGTCCAAAAAAGACTAGTTATTGAAGCGGGATTGGCGGCCGAAGGATAGGGCGGTGTCGCCGAATTTGTCTCGGACGGCGTCGATGGCGACGGAGAGGTCGCGGCGGTCGCTGGATTGGGCTCCGCGGTCATCGATCTCGCAGAACAGGTCAGTCTGGATGCCGCCTTGGTGGTCGAAGTCGCTCATGCCGATGCCGGCTAAGCGAACATGCATGCCTTCTTGCCAGATGTTGTCGAGCAGTTCGAGTGCAACCGCCACGAAGATGTTCTCATCGTCGGTTGGATGAGGCAGCCGGCGCTGTGCCGTACGCCCGCTTCCATACGAATACTTGAGCTTGAGCGTTACCGTGGCACCCGTCAGCCCCTGACGGCGCAGACGGCGTCCCACCGACTCACCCAGCAGCGCAATCGCCGCCTCAATATCCCCACGCTCAGTCAAATCTTTCGCAAAGGTGCGTTCATTACTGACCGACTTGACCTCACGCTCCTCATCGAGACTCGT
Organism: uncultured Collinsella sp.; assembly: GCA_902489515.1. Taxonomy (GTDB): domain Bacteria; phylum Actinomycetota; class Coriobacteriia; order Coriobacteriales; family Coriobacteriaceae; genus Collinsella. Next base: position 3,137 of record CABUAL010000144.1, read on the forward strand.
GACTTCGGAGATTTCGAGTCCCAGCGCACGCTGGCGCATGCGTTCGCCGTTGACGCCAAAAATAGAGGCCAAGGTGGATTCCGGTGCACGTGATAGCTCGCCGAGGGTGTAGATGCGCATGCGGCGCAGTCGCTCCTCGGCCGAGCGCCCGATGCCGCTCATGGCAGATACCGGCAGCGCGGCCAAAAAGCGCTGCTCGGTTCCGGGGCGCACGATGGTCAGCCCAAACGGCTTATCCCGCTCGCTTGCGATCTTTGCGACCGTCTTGTTGCAGCCCACGCCAATGGAGCAGGTCACTCCCAGCGCTGCCACGCGGTCGCTTATACGCCGCGCAACCAGCAGCGGGTCTTCGGGCGCAAAGCGACCCGGTGTGATATCGATAAAGGCCTCGTCGATGGACACACGCTCCACGCGCGGTGTCTCATCGGCAAGGATCGCCATGACCTGCGCGCTCACCTCGCGGTAGCGATCAAAGTGTCCGTGCGTCCAAATGGCCTGCGGGCACAGGCGCCGCGCCTCGGCCGAGGCCATGGCAGAATGCACGCCAAAGCGACGCGCCTCATACGAACACGTGGACACGACGCCGCGCGACTCGGCGTCTCCGCCCACGATGAGCGGCTTTCCGCGCCATTCGGGATGATCGAGCATCTCCACGCTCGCAAAAAATGCATCGAGGTCCATCAGGCCCACCGCCGGACCCGTCCAGGGCGGCGGCGTAACGCCCGCAGCATCCTCATAACCGTATGTATGTTCGCGTCTTTCCATGTCATGAGTATACCGCGCAGCTCATGTGGGGTGCGTGGATGCGCTTGCAAATCGCGAATTCTTGTCTAAGATATGGATTTGCCCTCGACTACACCGAAGAAGTTGGTCTCACGGACTTCACCTGCCCGCGTCGATGGCGTATTATGTTCAACTGTTTGTTTGTAGTTGCAGCCTAAAGCTGCTTGGTTGGAGGAGTTTCCTTTGGCAGTCAAGATTCGCCTTGCTCGTCACGGCGCTAAGAAGCGTCCGTACTACCGTGTCGTCGTCGCCGATTCCCGCGCCCCGCGTGACGGTCGTATCATCGAGGAGGTTGGCCGCTACAACCCGATGACCGCCCCCAAGACCATCAACCTCGACCTCGAGAAGATCGCTGACTGGCAGTCCAAGGGCGCTCAGCTCACCGACGCCGTCGCCGCTCTGGTCAAGGCCGCCAACGAGGGCGAGAAGACCGAGACCGTCGTCAAGAAGTCCAAGAAGCAGCTCGCCAAAGAGGCCGAGGCCGCTAAGGCTGCCGCTGAGGCCGCTGAGGGCGCCGAGGAGTAAATCGTGCCTGAGGTTGACGCTGCACAGCTCGAGGGTGAGGCAATGCTCTCAGATCGCATCGCCGATCTCGTCGAATATCTCGTTGTTCAGATCGTCGACGACCCGGATTCCCTGAGCCTTGAGGTCATCGATGGTGACGACGCCTCTACGATTGAGGTTTCGGTCGCCGAGGATGACGTCGCTAAGGTCATCGGCCGTCGTGGCCGTACCATCAAGGCCATTCGCACGCTCGCCCGTGCACTGGCCGCTCGCCTCGACACTGCTGTCGAGGTAGAGGTTCTGGGCTAGGACCTTGAGGTCCCAGTACAAAAACATCGCCCGTGTGGTCAAGCCGCACGGAAGGAAGGGGGAGGTCCTCGCGCAGCCGCTGCGGGGGCTTCCTTCTGTATTAGAGCCGGGTATGCGCGTCGCCCTGACGCCGCCGGCGCTCAAGCGCGACCGCTTTTGCACGGTCGTGTCCGTCACCGATACGGGCGATGGCGATCTGGTCTCGTTTGAGGGCATTGACGACTTGACGGCCGCCGAGGGCATCACGGGATGCTATGTGCTGGCAAATCGTGACGACTTTGAGCTCGATTCGCTCGACGCTGCCTATACCGACCTGATGGGTCGCGAGGTGGTCGACGAGCGCTTCGGTTCGCTCGGCACGATCGTCGAGATTATGTCGACGCCCGCTAACGATGTTTGGGTTGTCGAGGGTGATCGGTACGGCGAGTTTTGAGCAGGCGCTCGGCCACATGCTGCGTAA